>NZ_JAJNIR010000001.1:0-185893 GCF_022385935.1 Mammaliicoccus sp. J-M41
TGATGACATTTAATGCATCTCCTCGTGTTGTTAATTTTGGTTGGCTGACCAAATATTATTCTAGCATGTAGAGATGCATTTTTTAATACAACGGTGAAACCATACTGTACCATACGCATAGCGTATGGTTTTAATTACACAAATAAAATACCCGCCAACGAAATGATTTTCATCGCATTGACGGGTACTTTATAATATTCAATTCATTTAGGAATGATTCTCTTGTAATTCCACATTTTTTTGTGCCCACTCTTCTAATGGTACAAGCGCTTGTGCTAATTCGTATCCTTTAGTTGTTAAATGATATTCAACTGATAGAGGCGTTGTTGTAACAACTTTCTTTTCAACTAATCCCCAATCACTTAATTCAGTTAATTTAAGAGATAATGCTCTAGGTGTAATACGTCTTAAGTCTCTTTTCATATCAGAAAAGTGAGCCGAACGTTCATCACAACGTGATAAATAATTAAGTATTAAACCATTCCAACTGCGTCCTATTACTTTAAAAGTTTCTTCCAAATAAGGACATACTTCCATGTTACTCACCTCTTTAACTTCTATATTGCCATTATACTACACTTTATATACAAAGTATATAATTTATACTTGTTATACGGTTTCAGTCCAAATATCAGCACCTAGTGCTTTTAATTTTTCAACAATACCGCTGTATCCTCTATGAATATGCTTCACATTATAAACCGTTGTAACGCCTTCAGACATTAATCCAGCAATTAATAAAGATGCTCCTGCTCTTAAATCACTTGCTGCTACACTTGCACCTGTCAATTGAGATGGATAATAGATAGCTGTGCCATTTTCTAAATTCACATTTGCACCCATTCTGATCAGTTCATCAACGTGTTTAAATCTTGCAGGATAAATCGTTTCTGTTATTTTACTTTGACCATTTGCTTTTAATAATAAAGGTGTAAATGGTTGTTGTAAATCTGTTGCAAAGCCAGGATAAACTGCAGTTTGTATATCAACAGGTTTATATTCATCTTTACCTTTAATAACAACTGAATCTTCACCTAAATCGATTTCAGTGCCCATTTCTCTTAATTTAGCGATTAATGGTTCTAAATGTAAAGGAATGATATTTTCGATGTACACTTCTTCACCCATGGCTGCTGCTGCACACATGTATGTACCTGCTTCTATTCTATCAGGAATAATTGTATGTTTTGTACCGTGCAAGGATTCTACACCTTCAATTTTCAATGTATCTGTACCTGCACCTCTAATTTTAGCGCCCATATTATTTAATAATGTCGCAACATCAACAATTTCAGGTTCTTTCGCTGCGTTTTCTATTACTGTTTTGCCTTTTGCTAAAGAAGCTGCCAACATTATATTGATCGTTGCACCAACACTCACAACATCCATAAATATTTTAGCGCCAACTAATTCTTCAGCTATTAAATACATCGCACCTTGTTCATTTGTTACTTTTGCACCTAGTGCTTCAAAGCCTTTAATATGTTGGTCAATTGGTCTAGGGCCTAAAGGACAGCCGCCAGGTAAACCAATCACACATTTTTTAAAACGTCCGAGCATAGCACCCATCATATAATAAGACGCTCTTAAAGATTGTACTTTATTGTTAGGTAAAGGTAGATTCACCGCATCGCTTGAATCAACGACAAGCTGATCACCATTTAATTCTGTTTTAATATTTAAATCACCAAGTAGGCTCATTAAAGTTTTGACATCTGAAATATCTGGTAGTCCATCTAATGTCACAACATCATTCGCCATTAAACTTGCTGGAATAAGTGCAACTGCACTATTTTTAGCACCACTTATTTGCACTTTACCATTTAATTTTTTACCACCATTTATTTTTATAACTTCTTGAGACATATGTTTACTCCTTTACTTCATCGTCTTAGAGAATGCATACTCTCTCAACATGAATAGATAATTATTTCCATTATATACTATTCAATAAGATAAACGCAAAAACATAAAAAGTAAATAGAAATGACATAATTTACTACGAAAGAAGTATTAAATTTTAAATTTTTGGCATTAAAATAAATTGAGTAAACGTATTGAATAAATATTCAATTTTTCTATAAAAACAGAAAAAACTACTACAAGCACGATGCTTGTAGTAGTTTGAATTTAATTAAAATTAAGCTTGGTTAGAAGTACCAAATTCTTGGATTTTACCTTTAACTGTTGCTTTAATTGCTTCACGAGCAGGTCCTAAGTATTTACGTGGATCGTAAACTTCGCTGTCGTTGTTTAACACTTCACGAACTGCTTTAGCAGATGCGATTTGGTTTTCAGTGTTAACATTGATTTTAGCTGTACCGAAAGTGATAGCTTTTTTGATATCGTGAGTTGGGATACCAGTACCACCGTGTAATACTAATGGTAAACCAGTTGAAGCACCGATTTCTTCCATTTCTTTGAAACCTAAGTTTGGTTCACCTTTGTAAGGTCCGTGTACTGAACCTAATGCAGGTGCTAAAGTATCAATACCAGTTCTTTCAACTAATTCTTGACATTCTTTAGGGTCAGCATAGATAACGCCTTCTGCAACTACGTCATCTTCTTGTCCACCAACAGTTCCTAATTCAGCTTCAACAGAAACACCGTTAGCATGAGCATATTCAACTACTTTAGAAGTAATTTCGATGTTTTCTTCGAATGGGTGATGAGATGCATCGATCATTACTGAAGTGAATCCAGCATCGATAGCTTCTTTACATTTTTCGAAACTTGAACCGTGGTCAAGGTGAATAGCAACTGGAATTGTAATGTTGTAATCTTCAATTAAACCTTCAACGATTTTAACGACAGTTTTGAAACCACCGATATAACGTCCAGCTCCTTCAGATACACCAAGGATAACTGGCGCATTTTCTTCTTGTGAAGCTTGAAGAATAGCTTGTGTAAATTCTAAGTTATTGATGTTGTATTGACCAACAGCATAACCGTTTTCTTTTGCTTTAATTAACATTTCTTTCATTGAAACTAAAGGCATTGAGTTTCCTCCTAATGTGCAAGGCACGAATTATTTACAAAGTTATTATATCAAACTTTGTGAATATATGCACCTTTTGAAAGCCCTATCCTAAATGTTTTCTTACAATTTTCATAACTTCTTCAATTGTAAACGGTTTCATTAGCACACCTGTAATATTTCCTTTTTTTAAAACTTCTAACTCGGTAGATGATTGAAATGCTGAAATGATATAAACTGGAAGATTGTTGTCAGATTTTCTAATTTCGGCAAATACTTCTTCCCCAGAAATTCCAGGCATTCTTTTATCTATAAAAATCAATTTATAAGTATTTTTATGAAATAATTCAATGCCCTCCGCTCCATTTTTAGCAGTATCTACATTAAATTGATTTAATTCCATAATTTCTTTTAATAATTGTCTAATATTCTTTTCATCATCTATAATAAGTACATCCATTGAAGATACCCCACTTTTTCTATAAAATAAATTTAATGACGTTAATAAGGAGAATACAAATTGCTTAAAATTTTTAATACACAATTAAATGGCATATTTAGTAAAATAGATGCCCAAATTGAAGAAATTGAAATCGCATCACAACTGCTTATGCAAGCAGCAAACGGTGAAGGCAAAATACGCATCAAAACTTTCGACGAAATCAATCATTTCCAAACATTTATGACTGATGGTAACGAAAGCTTTCCACATGCAGAAACACTCAATACTATAGATGATATCGAAAAGATCGACTCTACTGACCGCGTATTATTAGCCGGTACTTCTTTTACTGAAGAACTCAACGAATGGATTACAAAATTAAACGACCACGATATAGATTTTGTCGTAATAGCCAACAAAGATAAAGACAATAAGACACACGAATCACTCATGCATTATATTGACTTATCAACACCAAGAGCAATCATTCCAACCGCTGATTACAGTAAAATCATTACCCCACATCTTATGGCTTTAAATTATATATATTATATCATGTTTGCTGAAATGCATGAGATTACACAAGATTTGAATGAAGAAATTTAGTAGTAGTAGATAATGGGTCTGAATTTTACGAGTTGGGAGATAACGGAGGTTTTAGTTACAATTTTTATGAGTTTTGTAATTATGGGCTTCCATAGTTACACTTCTACCGACTTTTGTTACTATGGACCGCCTTAGTTACATTTCTTATGAGTTTTGTAATTATAGGCTTCCATAGTTACATTTCCGCCGACTTTTGTAATTAACACACCTGTTACGAACAAGTTTGGCGAAAAGTGTTCACAACGCAGCACTTAATATCCCACACATATTCATACAAAAAAGCGCCCTCTATCTAAAATACTTGAAAAAGTATTAGGATAAAGGGCGCTTTAAATATATATTATTTATTTTGAATGCTTGCTTCTACAAATCCTCTGAATAATTTTTGTGGACGTGTTGGTCTAGATAAGAATTCTGGATGGAATTGACATGCTACAAACCATGGGTGATTTTCTAATTCTACGATTTCTACTAATCTACCATCTGGGCTTGTTCCTGAGAATTTCATGCCTTTTTCTTCTAATCTTTCGCGATATTCGTTATTAAATTCATAACGGTGACGGTGTCTTTCGTCTACTTCTAATTCACCATAGACTTTATGTGCAATTGTTCCTTCTTCAATTTTACATGGATAAACACCTAATCTTAATGTGCCACCTAAATCTTCGATGTCTTTTTGTTCTGGTAATAAATCGATAATTGGATATGGTGTGTTTGGATCTAATTCAGCTGAATGTGCATCGTTTAATCCAACTACGTTTCTAGCGAATTCAACTGTTGCTAATTGCATACCTAAACAAATACCTAAGTATGGTACGTTGTTTTCACGTGCATATTGAATGGCTAATATCTTACCTTCTACACCTCTATCACCGAATCCGCCAGGTACTAAAATACCATCTACATCTGCAAGTTCTTTTTGATAGTTTGTTTCGTTTAATTTTTCAGAGTCAATCCACTTAATTTCAACATCTGATTTAAAATCATAACCAGCATGTTTTAAAGCTTCTGCAACTGATAAGTATGCATCTTGTAAACTAACATATTTACCTACTAAACCAATTTTCACTGAACCTTCTAAATTACGTACAGTGTCTAATAATTGGTTCCACTCTGTTAATTCCGCTTCTGGTGCAGCTTCTAAATCTAATCTTTCAATGACGATATCATCCATATGTTGTTCTTTTAAAGCTAATGGAATTTGATATAACGTATCAGCATCTCTACATTCAATGACTGCACGTTTGTTAATGTCACAGAATAATGCAATTTTATCTCTTAAATCTTGAGTCATTTCATATTCAGTACGTACCACAATTAAATCTGGTTGAATACCTAAACCTCTTAACTCTTTAACACTATGTTGTGTTGGTTTAGTCTTCATTTCACCAGCAGCTTTAATGTATGGAAGTAACGTACAATGGATGTACATAACGTTTTCACGACCAAGATCACTCTTGATTTGTCTAATTGCTTCTATAAATGGTAAAGATTCAATATCACCAGTTGTACCACCAATTTCAGTAATAACAACATCAGCATTTGTACTTTCACCAGCCATTAATAATCTTGATTTAATTTCATTTGTAATATGTGGGATAACTTGGACAGTACCACCTAAGAAATCTCCACGTCTTTCTTTTTTAAGTACGTGAGAATAAACTTTACCTGCCGTTACATTTGAATATTTATTAAGGTTAATATCAATAAATCTTTCATAATGTCCTAAGTCTAAGTCTGTTTCTGCACCATCTTCAGTTACAAAAACTTCACCATGTTGATATGGACTCATTGTACCTGGATCAACATTTAAGTATGGGTCGAACTTTTGAATCGTTACATTTAATCCTCTATTTTTAAGTAATCTCCCTAGTGATGCTGCTGTAATACCTTTACCAAGAGACGATACTACGCCACCTGTTACGAAAATGAACTTTGTCATGTTTGTACCTCCATTTATTTTTTAAAAAATAAAAAACGCTCCCACTTACATTATTTAAAATGTAAGGAGGGAGCGCTATATTTATACGATTGTCCTATTTAAAGGAGCCCAAATAAAATATTACCATCTTTTAAAGAAAAGTCAATTAAAATTCGTCTTCTTCGTCTTCCTCATCTTCGTCTTCTTCATCTACAACAAGACCCGCTTCATCTAATTCATCTTCTACGTCTTCGTCTTCAGGGTCTTCAGGATCATTTAAACCTTCTTCATCATCTTGATCAATTGTAATATCAAGATCTTTAGATTTATCTTCTTCCCCTAATAATGAAATTTCTGAATCAGCTTCATCGTCTTCGTCTAGAACGTTGAATTTTTGAATTGTTGGTGCGATTTTTTCTTCGATATCGTCAACTGAATACCAGTCACGAAGTCCCCAAATATTCTCACCCACACTTAAGAAGCGTCCATCAGTATTTAAGTCCGTATAGAATTGTAAAATACGGTTCTCAATTTCTGAATCATTATAATTACCTAAGCTTTTGAATTCGTCTATCATATCATATAAGTTTGTTTCTTTACCGTTCTCTGTTAATAAAATATAAGCCATTTCGATAAATGAATGCTCATCTACCATTTCTTTTGTGAAATCTTTTAATTTCATGCTTTACTCTTCCTTTCAACAATCGAACTATTGTCGCACATTAATATTTATAATCATAACAGTTTACGATTATAATTGACAAGATGATTTTTAGCAAATGTTAGTTAATACTTAATATATTTCATGAGTTTAATATAGTCCTCAGATTTTTGTATTTCTACAAATCGTGCTTTCTCACATAAAGGTTTCAATTTATTGTTTGAACCGAATAAAGTGATGTGTATTTCTTTCTTATCTTCAAACCTTCTTCTAACAAAAGTACTTAACTGTCTTAAAGCACTCTCTGCAATACCTTCTTTTCTTTCGTCTTCTTCAACTTCTATACTACGAATATCAAAATAATGATCTTTATCTTCTAATACGATGATACCTACTTTTTGATTATCTTTCATTAAATGTATATCGACAAATTCGTTATCTAAATCATCTTCATTTAATACAAGTTTCAATGAAGATACATATTTTGAATCTAAATCTAAATAATACAATCGTTCTTTACCTAATGGTCCTTCTTCTTTTGTAGCTGTATGCATAAAGCCAGCTCTTTCATATAAATTCCATGCTGCCTCATTTTCAGCATCTACTACTAAATATAAATGATCAAAATCAGGAAACACATGTTGAACATACTCAGGTAAATTCATCATTATAGTTGTGCCATACCCATTTCCTTGATACTTTTCATTGATTGATAATGAACGTATATATACAACATTATGCGGTGTATCATAACCTTCGTGTTGATAATACTTATGCAATACAAAGAAACCAACTATGTCGTCTTGATCGTTTACAACAACATTAGGTCTTCTATCAGGATCTTCGATAGCACCATCCAACACTTCTTTAGGCAATGAAGAATAAATTTGTTGTCGTTCGTTTAATTCAAAATCATATAGTGCCGTTCTCATATGTTCTTCAAATGGTTTAATGACGATTTCACCGAATGATTTAGCTTTCATGATTGATATCCTCCCGTTTGTTTATATATATCATAACGAATTTTACATTCATTGCGCAATTAAGAACCATAGAAAACGTAATTATCGTACACATGTTATTTTGATTTGGATGAGGGTAATAGAAATAAGACTGCATAATTTAAAGGGGGATATTAATGAAACAGTCAAAAGACAATACAGACAAGCATAATAATAAGACAACATTAGTATTTTGGGTATCAATGTCTATTATATTATTAGTGACTTTAACTGCTGGAATTTTTCCAAAAGGTTTTGGTAAATACGCTAACATATTATATACATTTATATCTAACAGTACAGGATGGTTATTCTTAATCATCGTATTCGTTTTAGATATCTTTTTAATAGGATTAGCTATAACGAGGTTTGGTCGATTTAAACTCGGTAGAGACGACGAAGAACCAGAATTCTCATTTATATCATGGGTCGGCATGTTATTCTCTGCTGGTCTCGGTGTCGGGATTGTATTCTGGGGCGTAGCTGAACCAATGACACATTACTTAAAATCACCACTTCCAAATGAAGTAGATGGCTCTACATTAGAATCAGCTCGACTTGCTATGGGTTATACATTTTTCCATTGGGGTATTTCACAATGGTCTATCTTTGCAATGGCAGGGCTTATCGTAGCTTACTTCCAATTTAGAAAAAGAAGAGACGGTTTAATATCTACAGCAATGGAACCTGTATTCGGTGAAACTTATAAGAAACCATACAGAAATGTTATCGATATCTTAGCGATAGTCGCAACTGTCATGGGTATTGCAACATCAATTGGTCTAGGAATAATGCAAATTGGTGGCGGACTTCATCATGTTTTTGATATTCCTAATAATAATTGGACTAAAATTATCATCACCGTCATTATGACTTTACTATTTCTTGGATCAGCAGCATCAGGTCTTAATAAAGGTGTTAAATGGCTAAGTAATGCTAACATATTTATTTGTTTTGCTTTACTTATATTTATACTTATTTTAGGACCGACACAATTTATATTTGAAACATTTACTGTTGCTATAGGTGACTATATTACAAACTTTGTACAATATAGTTTAAGATTAAATCCTTATGAAGGCGACAATTCTTGGATTCAACAATGGACTGTGTTCTATTGGGCATGGGTCATTGCTTGGTCTCCATTTATCGGAGGATTTGTAGCCAGAGTATCAAGAGGCAGAACGATTAGAGAATTTGTAATTGGCGTGTTAATTATTCCACCACTTATTTCATTTAGTTGGATTGCCACTTTTGGTGGAACGGCCATGTATTTAGTTATTAATAAAGGTGCTTCTATTGCGGAAGATGTTAAAGGAGATTATACAGTTGCACTATTCTCCCTATTATCAAACTTCCCATTTTACGAAGCAACAAGTATTCTAGCAATAATATTAATCTTCTTGTTCCTTGTTACAAGTGCAGATTCAACTACTTTTATCTTATCAAGCATGTCTGATAAAGGTTCAATCGTACCGCCATTCAAGTATAAATTAGTTTGGGGAACACTAATTGGTGCCATTTCAGTTGCCATGACATTAGCAGGTGGTTTAGAAAGTTTACAAACAGCTTCTGTCGTAGCCGGCCTACCATTCGCATTTATACTATTCTTAATGATGTTCTCTATTATGAAAGCATTACGTAGAGAACCATCTAAACATTTCAAAATGACTTATATAGATGATGACACAGATTTCTCCAAGTCATTAGAAGAACGCGAAGAAGAAGAAAAATAATTAAAAAAAGCACCATTCATTGTTTCATCAATGAATGGTGCTTTCTTTTATTGTCGTAATTTCATATATTAAAACGAATGTATCGAAAAATATACCCAATAGACGATGATCCATATGATTAACCATAGTAATATTTTGATATATTGATTAACGTTTTTAAACACAATGTGACTGAGTACATATGCCAGATAGCTCGTTAATATAAACCTCAAGAGTCTTGCAATGAAACTTACGAGTATAAATACAATAAAAGATATACCTTCGTGATAGCTCATCATTGCATAAAGTTTATATGGAACACCAAACAATGGTGCTTCTATTAATCCGAGCACTCCTTTATCTTCTAATGAATGTATCACATGTTCTATCATATAAGGATGAATACCAGGAATCTTAATCATGATCATTTCAACAAAGTTCAAATGTTGAATTGAAATAATGTAAACGATGATACCACCTAGAACTGCACCTACAATTGCAATCAAATTTGCACATAATAATTTAAATTTACTTTTTTGTTTGATTGCATAATAAGTTAAAGCTACATCAGGGATAATAAAGAATACAATCGCTTCAAGAAAAGCCCATATAAATATGATTACCATTCTTTAAAATCACCTTCATTTCTAAGTTCATTCATTCGTTCATTAAGCTCATCCATAAATGCTTTTCTATTCTCATTAAATAAAAATGGACGTCCTACAAAAATATCAACAAAGAATGGTACAAATAGTTTTGAGCCTTTCGGTAATGATTTGCCTAACCCATGTAGAAACAAAGGTTGTATCGGAATGTTTGGTCGTTCTCTCATTAAATAATAAATCCCGGATTTATATTTTGATAACTTTTCAGGTTCTCCTCTACTTCCCTCTGGATATAGTATGATAATACTCCCCTCATCTAAAGCATCCACAATTGGTTCAAATAATCCTTTAATATCTCGCGTCATTTTTCGCTCTATTGGTATGATTCTCATAATATTCATAGAAAACCATTTTAATAGTTTGTTTTTCAGAAAATAATCACCTGCAGCTACAGGTCGTGCTTTCTTAAATCCTTCTCCTTGAAAAAGTGAAAGTAGTACAAGTGTATCTAAATGTGAATTATGGTTGGCAATAATCACAATAGGACCTTTTTTAGGTAACCATTCTCGTCTACGTATATTTAATCCTAAAACAATTAAAATAATTGGCTTAATGATACATGTAAATATAATGAGTCTTAACATATCGGTTCACCCCTTAAAAGTAAAAGAACCTTACAAAGTGGAAGAAGAGTGGCGCTGTGTATGTTAAAGAATCTACTCTATCCAAAATACCGCCATGACCAGGTATTGTTTGAGAAGTATCTTTAATATTTAAATCTCTTTTTAAAGCTGAAATATTCACATCTCCCACAAATCCCATAATACTAATATATAAACCTGCTACAATCATGCCTAATAATGTGAATGGCGTAAGTAATGGTGCTAAACATAAAGATAGAATTGTCGTTGAAATAATCCCCCCAACAAAACCTTCCCAAGTCTTGTTCGGACTCACTTTAGGTACAATTTTGTGTTTACCAAATGCTTTACCGAACAGAAATTGAAAGACATCATTTGCTTGCGTTAATATAACTAAAAATAAAACAAGGCTTGCACCGGGTACTGAACTTTTTTCGCCAGGTAAGACAATTAAGTATGCTAAATGACTTAAACTAAACACCATCAGCATCATGCCCCATTGTACAGATCCCATTGATTGTAAAAACCCTTTTGTTTCGCCTATCAATATTGCTTGTATCGGTATAAATAAGAACATATATACCGGTATAAAAATAATAAACATACCATAAAATCCAAAATAGATAAATGTAAATTGAATTGGTATAGATAAGTACGCCCAGAATAATACGGCTCTATGACTACGATTTGTAGGTATTAAAGAAAAATACTCTTTCAAAGCTAAAAAGCAAAGTAAGCCAAGAAAAATTAATGACACAGTAGAGTGAATAACTAAAGCAATTGTAAAGATAATACACATACTCCACCATGATTTAATTCTTAATCTAATTTCAGTGAAATCTTTTTCAGGATATCGTTTCGTTAAATAAATACTAATCAAACTGGATAATACGAGTACGATAAATACCCCAATCATAACAATCAGCATTTCTGAAGATATCTTCCCTAAGTTCATGATTTAACCTCCTTTAACCCTTTTGTTATTCGATTATAAATATTGATTAACATGAGTATTGAACAAATATAGAACACAAAATGTAAATAAGGAATGATATTTAAATGAACAAAAATCAAGATACTGATGAAACCTACAATAAATGCTCGGTCACTTTTACCCATCGGACCGTCATATCTTCTTGAACTACCGATCACTTGAACAGTTACACCAGCCATTTCACTTATGATTGATAAACTGATAAACAACATAATACCTATTCCATAATCTTCAGCAATAAACACGAATGGTATAAATAAAAATAAATCACTTATAACATCCCCTATTTCATTCAACAATAACCCTAAGTGAGATTTCATTTGATATTTTTTTGCCATTACACCATCAATTGCATTTAAAGCCATTCTTACAAACATCACGATTGGCATTAAAATATAAATCCATTTGTTTTCATGAAATATACTTAAAATAATTCCTGTTACGATAGATAGCAGTAATGCTAATATTGTAACTTGATTTGGGGTCATTCCGATTTTTCTCATCCAGTCAACGATAGGCATTAACAGTTGCTGAAATTTCGGTTTTATTTCGTATATGCTAATCAAAATATAACCTCCCTCATTTATACTTGGTATCATCTTATCATGTAATTATACAATTTTTACAATATATTTCTAAAAAGCATTAGTTTATCATATACAATTTTTTATAGTATAATAACGATAATTATTTACTTTTCTAGATGAGGTGTTCGTGTGAAAATTGGTATTGATGCCGGTGGTACTTTAATTAAAGTCGTAACCGAATTAAATAATGAAAGAACGTATCAAAAATGGTTAGCAACTGACATTGATCAAGTTGCAGATTGGTTAAATCAATTAGATGATGTTGAAGTATCGATTACAGGTGGTAAAGCACAATACTTAGACTCATGCATCAAACATCAAGCGAAACGTAGTATTGAATTTGATGCGACTTATAAAGGGATTCAAATATTTTTAAAAGAAAACAATATAGACCTTGAAACATATATATTCTCAAATGTCGGTACAGGTACTTCTATTCATTATGCTACTACTGATCATCAAGAGCGTGCAGGCGGTACAGGAGCTGGTGGCGGTATGATACAAGGGTTAAGTTATTTACTGACTCAAATTAGTGATTATGACGAACTTGTTCAAACAGCTTTAAATGGGGATCGAGATAAAATAGATTTAAAAGTTAAACATATTTATAAAGGTGATAACACCCCTATTTCTGGAGAATTAACTGCTGCTAACTTTGGACATGTATTACAACATATGAACGATGCATTTCCAAATGCTGATCGATTAGCAGCTGTAATGGGTATTGTTGGAGAAACAGTCACAACCGTATCCATTCATGCCGCAAGACAATACAATACAGAAAATGTTGTGTTTATAGGATCTTCATTTGTTAAAAATGAACTACTCAAAAATATTGTCGTTGATTACACGATTTTAAGAGGTCTAAAACCACACTTCATTGAAAATGGTGAATTTTCAGGAGCGCTCGGTTCAATATATTGTTAAACATTAAGGAGTATTAATATGAAAATTATAGAACCTAAACTACACAATGATTTTGAATATGAAGAAGAAAAAGATGTAATACTCTATCAGTCTTCGTATGACTTGTACTTTGATAAAGCATTAATTCAATTAGATGAAGAAACGAGTCAAATCGATACAATGTATTTCAATCAATGTACATTTGAATCTGTTGATTTCACTAAAATTCACGGATTAGATATTATATTTAAAGGATGCGACCTTTCAAACTGTATATTCAGCGAAGTCTCTCTTAATAGAGTACACTTCAAAGACTGTCGTATGATTGGTGCTAACTTTACGGGTATTAAACTCAAGCATGTACAATTTTCAAATTGTCAGTTGAAAATGAGTCAATTTCAAAATTGTAACTTAGATCACGTTTTATTTAACGATAATCAAATGTCAGAAACTTACCTTTCATTCTGTACTCAAAAATCTGTCGCAATTGAAAGATGTGCATTAGAGTCTCTTGAAGTCGTTGAAACATCATTAAAAGACATTGATTTATCGTCCAATACAATCGAACAACTTGTTGTCCAACCTAACGACTTAAAAGGTGCAACAGTTTCTGAATATCAAGCATATGATATACTTCCGTTATTCGGGGTTAACGTAACATCAAACTAGAAGGTGACACTATGAATCAAATGATAGACATTTTAAAACGCTTTGGATTAAGTGAATATGGCTCTAAAGCTTATATCGCCCTTGTTCAAAATCCAGGCATAACAGCTTATAAACTTAGTGAAATATCAAGCGTACCACGTTCAAAAATTTATGAAGCACTCAATAAACTTGATGAACAAGGACTCGCTTATTTCAATTTACAAGACCAAAAGAAATACTACTATGCCTTATCACCAAAACAGACCATTCAACTATTTGAAAAAAAGCAAAACGAAGAACTCCTTCAACTGGAACAAGAAATCAATAAATTAAACATTGTAACAGATAATGCACCTATTCAAATAGAAGTCTTAACAAATGAATCAACAATCATCGATACCGTAACATCTGCCATTAAACAAGCTAAAAGACAAATAACCGTTTCAATATGGCCAGACTTATATGACATCTTAACAAACCATGTCTCAGAAGATATCCATATTCAAGGAATTACATTCCAAGTCGACCAACCCGGCTATGATCTCATCAATCACCGTTATACAAACTACGTCAAAAGTTCATTAGCACTTAAACCATTTGTCGTAATCGTAGACGATGAACACATGATTTACGGACAAACAGCAGAATCAAATATGCGCGCTTATATCAGTTATGACCACACACAAATAAAAATGATGAAAGACTACATTTGGCATGACGTCTTAGTCAATAAATATATTAATAAATTTGAAGAAGATATAGAAGACGAAATAACCCTTAAGAGAAAAACCTTTTTCTCTTAAGGGTTATTATTTGGGATAAATGATTTTACTACGTTGGGATGAAGTAACTACCTTAGTAGTTACTAATAATGTATCAAACAATCTTCCCACCGTCAACACGAATCGGTAAATATAATTTTTTCAACTTATGACCATTACGGTCGAGGTAAACGACTTTCAATTTATGTTTACCTTTAATATTATCAAGGTTAGTGCTAAAACTTAAACGAGCTTCATATTTATCATAAGTCACACTAGCTGTTTTATATTTACTATTTTTCAATTCATATTTTCCGCCACTTGTATCATATAAATCATCAACAAGTAAAATGAATGCTCCATCTAAGTTTTTTTCAAATTCATCTTTCGAACCTTTATTTTTCAAAATGGTCATATCCATATCTATTGTTATTTCATTACTAACAGTATGCGCATCTAAATTACTGATTTTTAACTTGCCTACACTTATTTCATGATTATGATTTAATTGAATCTCCTCTTTTTTTAATTCGTAATCTGTAAATTTTTCATTTGCCTTTACATATTGACGATACCCTATTGAACCAATACTGATAATTAGAACGACTAAAACGGTAATGACGAGTGTTTTTTCATAGTTATTCACCTACTTTGATGACTTTTTCTTCGCTGCTTAATCTATATACGTATGTAATCAATACAAGATAAATCGATATACAGAATAAACTCGGTAAAAATTGTGAATTATATATACCATAAGATATTAATAAGAAATGTATAGGCGTTACAATTATATCGACTATCATGAATTCAGTAATGGCATAAAATAGTGTATGAAGAATGAAAGGTATAAACATAACGATAACTTTCTCACCAAAATATAATAGTAATGATATTGAGAATACATTTGTTACTATGCCCCATAAACCTACAAACACAATTAATGATAATATAAATATTGTTGGATAATCATAATACAAAGAAATGATCATTGGATTATCTGAAAAAATGCCACCGAACTGTTTAAGTACAATGTCAGGTTTTATATTTGGTAAAATCATAAACATTCCTAAAAAATTTATTAAAAGTGGTAAAGTTACCATAATAAACGATACGAAACTCGAATAAATTAATGTTTTAAACTTTGATTTTAAATTTAATTTATAAAATAACGTACTAACGCCAATTGAAATGACCAATGGCATAATCCCTACATATAAAATAGATAATAATGAGTCACCTTTAATCATGATATTTTCTGTGTAAGGCGTATACTCTAGTAGTTGATATTCCTCATGCTGTATTTTGACATTCCATAAATGAATAATAGATATTGAACATAAAAGTAGAAAAGAAATTACAAATTGCCATTTATAAATGATTAATTTTAAGTACTTTAACATATCAACCGCCTCCAATTACTATAATTTACCATTTTTTGATTTATTATAACCTCCAGTTAGTATTTTTACAACAATCGAATAATATTATATTATTAATTACAATTAATTCGAAAGACAAAAAAAGACGCTTGCTTTATAGCGAGCGTCTTTTTTAATTACATTTATTTAATTATTTAACAAGGCATTGCGTTTAAAATGGCTTTTGGATCTGTTACTGTACCGATCACACCTGATTTTAAGTTGATTCCTAATGCGATGTCTTCTTGTTTCAAGTCTTCTAACCATTCTTCGAAGACTTCTGTTTCTACTTCAATAATATCGTATTCTTCAAAGTCATCACGATGTACTTTTTCTGCTAATTTGCGTGTACTCCATACTGTCATCATGTTTGGTAGACTTGCATCTTCTTCTGATACGATAATGAATTGTTTTTGTCCTTTGACTGTTAACCCGTAAACATAGTTTTCGTTACAAATGTCTTCTGCAAATTCATCTATTCGGATATCATCTAGTTCACTCATGATTTCTTCTATGAATGGAATTGCTTCTACTTTTATTCCGTTATCTTCTGCTGATTTGTCCACAATGAATTGATCGCCTTCATCAAGGATATCATCCATTTCATATGTAACAAATCTATCTAAATCTAACTCCATAATTTTATCGTATTTAGTAATTTCATACGATTTCAAATATGACTCTGCACTTTCTTTCGTTGACCAAATCAGACGAAAATCAGTATCGCCGTCTCTTAAGATTTTACGGTCATTTAGCACAACATAAAATCTTTCTTTTGTTAATATTTGTTTAAATTTAGACATATCCTGGATAGCCATTCTACCACCCTTTTCTTTATATTTAATCCCAATAAAATATATTATACGTATTAGGTATAAGTCAATATAAAAGAAGTTAAATTGTAAAAAAATTTTCATTTATTTTGACTACTTAATGTATCTAGAAAAAGTTGCTCTTGCTCTAATGCTTTTTCTTCAGTTTCTGCATGCCAAATTCCAACAAATCTTGATTTTACGTTGTCTTTACCGAAATAGTCACCATCATAGTATGCAAGTGGATAGAGGTAGCCATTTTTGATGAATTTTTCTATTGTATTGATGAAATGCGTGTTATCTCCTGTAGAATGATAACTTAGAAATTTATGAAAGCCTTCATGTAAACGATCTTTCAGTAATAACATACTTGTTGAACCATTTTGTCTGAAGTTTAAATCAATGGCATATACGTCATGGTTTTTATCTACGAGCAGGTCAAACCCTGATACGCCTTTATAACCATGCTCAACACCATTTTTCATAATTCCATATCCTGCATCTATAACACTTTGTGGTACATGATTTGAATTAACATTACCATTGTAGAAGCCGTATTCATCTGTAAGCTGTTTTACAGCACCTATATATTGTATACCCGTCTTTTCACTATATACGTATTGAACACAATAATTATCAATTTCTTCAATAAATTGTTCGATGATAATGTATTTTGTATCTGATGCTTCTTTAATTCTATCAGTTGCTTTCTTTAAATCCGCTTCATTATAACAAATCATTACACCATACCCACCTGCAGTAGGTAACTCGTCTCCCGGTTTAATGACTAATGGTAAATCCCAGTTTTGAATAGCTTGTTCAAATTCTTCTGCTTTCACAATTTCACGTTTCGGTAAATATTTACCACCCGTCCATTGTTCAATTTTAGATTTATTATTTAAATCTATAAATTTAGGTTTATAAACGGCATATTCTTCATCTTTACATAAATGTTGACCATGTATGTATTGGAAAAATATTTTTTTATTGTCAGCTGTTAACTGTTGTAGTAAATGTTCATATTGCGTTCTATCTTTAAAAGTATATATATTGCTCGGAATATCCACATTTACTAATTTTAAAATTCTTTTAACATTATCTGTTAAACATGCTTCATGAACGATCATGGGCATATTACTAATAATCATTTCTCTTGCTGTTAAAAAATTAGATTGTGCTTCTTCAGCTTTTAACCAAGGATTATCTTCATACGAAGGTCTCGCATTATATACAATATCTTCTTCATACAAATCTCTTAACGTTAAATTGAGTGGTTTCCTATATTCTTTGTTCATAACAAGTTCTCCCTTAATGTTTGATGATGCTCAATAATTTCTTTTCTAAGGGATACATTCTCTATAAGTTCTAATCCCATTGATGCTAATATTTTCGCACCGTTAATTAATGCCTTATCACCCTTTGTACTTGCAGCAGCTTGGCAAAATTCTTTCGTATGGCCGACTAAATTTGATGGTCCAATTTTAATGTGTGGATGAATAGTCGGTACGATATGACTTACATTCCCCGTATCAGTAGAACCAAAACCAAAATCGTCATCAATGACTTCTTCGCCAACTTGTTCGGCGTGCTTTCTAAATAATTCGTCTAGTGGTTTATTAATTACGAATTCATTCACACCATTTTGAATTGGTCTTAATTCATATGTACCTCCTGTTTGTATAGCTGCTCCTTCAGCTATTTTTCTCACTTTATCAGTAAGAATATCTAGTTCTTTACGTGAAGTGGCACGCGTGTAAAAACGTGCATGTGTAAAGTCAGGAATAATATTCGCTGCTTCACCACCATTTAATATGACACCATGCACTTTATCTGTCTTTTTAATTTGTTGTCTTAACATGCTCACCCCATTAAAGAAAGATAACATAGCATCTAACGCATTAACCGCTTCAAAAGCATTTTCAGAGGCATGAGCGCTTCGTCCATAGAATTTAACATCAAATACATCTACAGCTAATGAAGGCACTGTCACGTACGTCTCATGGCCAGGATGGACCATTAGTGCAATATCAATATTATCGATAATACCAGCTTTCACATAAGTTGCTTTTGCACTACCATTAATACCCCCTTCTTCAGCAGGACAACCTAACACGACAACTTTTCCTCCGACTTGATCAATCACTTTAGACAAACTGATACCTGCTAACACACTTGAAGTCCCAATTATATTATGACCACACGCATGACCAAGACCAGGTAATGCATCATATTCTGCTAAATATGCAATAGTTGGTCCTTCTTTTCCTGAGTCATATGTTGCAATGAAACCTGTCGGATGCTTCGCAATATTCTTCTCTATCTTAAAATGATGACTCTTTAATTGATCGCTTAATAAACGTGATGCAAATACTTCTTCATTTCCTAACTCAGGACGCTCATGAATTTGATGACTCATTGATAAATATAAATGTCTATTTTGTTCTATATAATTAATAATATTTTGCGATAAGTTACTCATTAATGATTCACCTTTCCATTATAAAAGCGCACTTCTTGTAAGGAGTGCGCCAATCGTTCTTTTATCTTCCAGTAACAAACTGTAGGAATTGGCACCTTTCCATTATGGGAGGTTGCTGGACTTCATCGGGCCCTTCCCTCAGTCTCTCTTGATAATTCGTATGAAATTTGAATTTAATTCTAACTGTCTAACTCGGATATGTCAATGATTTGTTGCAATATCATTGGAATTTAAGTACCATTTTTCTGCTTTTTTCTCGAATTCTTTAATCATGCTGTCTTTTCCTTTATAGTACTGTTCACTGTCATCAGGAAATTCAATGACTAAGTCATGCTTGAGACGACTATATCTTTCTCTTTCACCATTGAAAGCTCTTAAATAATCTCTAAAGGACAATAATCTTAAAATATGTGGGCTACCTTCATCATAAATATGTAAATGGTGAGAAACTGCACCGTAATGATCATATTTTTTGAAATATCGATTACCGATAACACCACGTTCTCCTTTAGACTCATATCCTAAAGCTGATAATTCATGTGTAAATTCATCAATCGATTTACTATCTTTGACAACTATTAATATATCTATAATCGGCTTCGCAGATAATCCAGGAATAGCCGTTGATCCTATATGTTCAATGCTGATACTATGTTCTTTCAATAACGACTGTAAATATTTTTTCTCTTCAAGAAAAAGGTGTTGCCATATACTGTCGTAAGGGACTACACGTAAACGTTCCATCTCATCACCTAATTTCAGAATAATTTATTAATATTATCTTATAAAGTAACATAGAAAGAAAGTAAAAGAAATCTGAATTGATTGTTTTTTCAAAATTAACTTGATATAATGATGCCGAAATCAAAGGAGGAATCTTCATGACAAAAATGAATGTAGAAAGTTTTAATTTAGATCATACGATAGTAGACGCACCATTTGTGAGACTTGCAGGAATCAAAGAAGGACTTAATGGTGATGTTATTCATAAATATGATATTCGATTTAAACAACCTAACAAAGAACATATGGAAATGCCTGCATTACATTCCTTAGAACATTTAATGGCTGAGAACATTAGAAACCATACAGACAAAGTGGTAGACGTAAGTCCAATGGGATGTCAAACAGGATTTTATGCTTCATTCATCAATCATGACGATTATGATGACGTACTCGCTATATTAGAAGCAACACTTAAAGACGTAGAACAAGCAACAGAAGTCCCAGCATGTAACGAAGTACAATGCGGATGGGCAGCAAGCCATTCATTAGAAGGCGCACGACAACTAGCAACTGAATTTTTAGCAGAACGCGATAATTGGAAAAATATCTTTAAAGAAGATTAATGAGGAAAGCCCAGGATATGACCTGGGCTTTTTTATGTTGGAATGGCGGGGCGTTGTGAACACTTTCGGGTAAACTTGTTTATAACGGGGGCTTTAGTTACAAAAATCAGTCAAAGTGTTACTACGGACTGCATTAGTTACAAAACTCGCGCGAAGTGTTACTAAGGAACGCCTTAGTTACAAAACTCGGCCGAAGTGTTACTAAGGGCCCCCTTAATTACAAAACTCGGCCGAAGTGTTACTATGGGCCGCCTTAATTACAAAACTACTGAGAATTGTAATTACTGGTCTCCTTATTTGCACTTCTTACCAAATCTGCTAATAACGACCCCACTATTTGCACTTCTTACCAAACTTGCTAATAACGACTCCAGTATTTGCACCTTCAGCCAAACTTGCTAATAACGCACCCACTATTTGCACTTCTAGCCAAATCTGCTAATAACGACACCTAACACCCAACTCCCCAACATAATATTCACCTAATTCCTACATCACACTCACCCACAAATAAAAAAAGAGTTTGGGATACGATACCCCAAACTCTCTATATAAAGATTACATTTTTCTTACTAATTTAATCATCACATATTGTAGTGGTAATCTACCCCACAACGCCCATTTTGGTAATTGTTTACCGTTTAATGGGATGTTCTTTTGTGCCATATAAACATTTGCTGGAAATACAGCTACTAAGAACCATTCGATTAATTTTTTCATTAAGCTACTTGGCTTTTTGATCATTAACATGATACCAAATACGATTTCCATCACGCCTGTTATCCAAACAATTGCTTTTTTAAATGGTAAATAGTTTGGAACGATTGCTTCAAAACCTTCTGATCTCACTAAATGCATCACACCTGCAAATGAAAATCCTATTCCAAATAATCGTCTAACTATATTCATTACTTAATCCCCATCTCATTTAAATAGCTTTTACCGAATTCAGGTAACGTCACATTAAAGTTATCTGCAATTGTTGCACCAATTGAACTGAATGTATCATCACCTGATAGTTCATGATATTCTTTAATGCTTGGACTATACATTAATAATGGTACATATTCACGTGTATGATCTGTACCTGGAGCAGTTGGATCGTTACCGTGATCTGCTGTAATAATGACTAAGTCATCTTCATTTAATACTGCTTGTAAGTCTTCTAATCGGTTATCAAAGTCTTTAATAGCTTGTGCGTAACCTTCTTTATCTCTTCTATGACCATACAATGCATCAAAATCAACTAAGTTTAAGAAGCTGATTCCAGTGAAATCACTTTTTACAACATCGATTAATTGATCCATACCGTCCATGTTATCTTTCGTTCTAATAGCTTTCGTAACACCTTCACCATCGTAAATGTCATTAATTTTACCGATTGCTATGACATCGTAATCCGCATCTTTTAAAGTATTCATAACTGTTTTACCAAATGGTTTCAATGCATAGTCATGTCTGTTTGATGTTCTAGTGAAGTTACCTGGTTCGCCAACGTATGGACGAGCAATAATTCTTCCTATTAGATATTTAGGATCTTTCGTAAGCTCTCTAACTTTCTCACAAATATCATATAATTCTTCTAAAGGAATAATATCTTCATGTGCTGCAATTTGTAACACTGGATCTGCAGATGTATATACAATTAAATCTCCAGTTTCCATTTGATGCTCACCATATTCATCGATAATTGCAGTACCTGATGCTGGTTTATTTGCAACAACTTTTCTACCAGTGATTGATTCAATTTCTTTCACCAATTCTTCTGGAAAACCTTCTGGATAGACTTTAAAAGGTTTATCAATATTTAGACCCATGATTTCCCAATGTCCTGTCATTGTATCTTTACCAACTGAAGCTTCACTTAATTTAGTATAGAATGCTTCTGGATTTGATACTTTTTGAACTACTGGTAAGTCTGCAATATTACCTAAGCCTAACTTTTCTAAGTTTGGTAATGTTTCATTAAAACCTTCAAGTGTATGTTTTAATGTATGAGAACCTTCATCACCGAATGCTTTAGCATCTGGTGCTTCACCAATACCTACTGAATCCATTACGATTAAATGAATACGTTTAAATCGGTTTGTCATTTGACACACTCCTAATCTGTAATCACTTTATGAATTAATGTTGGTTTAACTTGTTCGTCAGAAATTGTGATGTTTTCTAAAATTTTAGCTTCTACATCTTTAACATCTTCTTGATTTGCGTAAATCGTTACTAACGATTCACCCGCTTCAACTTTATCGCCAACTTTTTTATTTAATACTAAACCAACTGCCAAGTCAATTATATCATCCTTTGTTGCTCTACCTGCACCTAAAAGCATTGAAGCAACACCAATTTCATCTGCAACGATGTGTGATACATAACCTGAAGTTTCAGCTTTAACTTCGAAAGTATATTGAGCTTGTGGTAATTTTGTAACGTCATCTACTACAGAACCGTCTCCACCTTGATTTTCAAGGAATACTTTGAATTTTTCTAATGCTTTACCATTTTGAATCACTTCTAAAAGTTTTTCTCTCGCTTCATCTAAAGTTTCAGCTTTCTTAGCTAATACAACCATTTGAGAACCTAAAGTTAATACAAGTTCAGTTAAATCTTCTGGACCCTCATCTTTTAATGTTTCAATCGCTTCTTTCACTTCTAAACCGTTACCAATTGCTCTGCCTAAAGGTTGGCTCATATCAGAAATGATTGCCATTGTATTTCTACCTACATTATTCCCGATTTTTACCATTGCATGCGCAAGTAACTCAGAATCTTCAATCGTCTTCATAAATGCACCTGCACCAGTCTTAACATCTAAGACAATCGCATCTGCACCTGCTGCAATTTTCTTACTCATAATTGAAGATGCAATTAATGGAATTGAATTGACTGTACCTGTAACATCTCGTAAGCCATAAAGCTTTTTATCTGCAGGTGTTAAGTTACCTGTTTGACCGATTACGGCTACTTTATCTTTATTCACTAAATCGATAAATTCTTGTTCACTGATTTCAACATGGAACCCTTCAACCGCTTCAAGTTTATCGATTGTACCACCTGTATGACCTAAACCACGTCCGCTCATTTTTGCGACTGGTACGTCTAATGCTGCTACTAAAGGTGCAAGTACAAGTGTTGTTGTATCACCTACACCACCTGTAGAGTGCTTATCAACTTTAATGCCTTCAATTTCAGATAAATCAATTTGATCGCCTGATTCAACCATAGCCATCGTTAAGTTCGCACGTTCTTCATCTGTCATATCTTGAAAATATATAGCCATTGCTAAACTAGACGCTTGGTAATCCGGAATATCGCCTGCAGTATATCCTTTAACAAAAAATTCAATTTCTTCTTTCGTTAATTCTTTCCCGTCACGTTTCTTTGCAATTACATCAACCATTCTCATCGTTAATACCCTCCATTTTTTGTATGAATACGCTTACCTTAATTTGAAAAATTAAAGGTACTATTTCAAGTACCATTAATTTTTAGTAATCTGAATCTGACGCTTCACCTTTTAAAATTTTAACGCCTGCTGAAGCACCAATACGTGTTGCACCATTATCTATCATTGTTTTAACATCTTCGTATGAACGGATACCGCCAGAAGCTTTTACGCCTAAATCAGGACCAACTGTTTCACGCATTAATTTAATATCTTCTGCAGTTGCACCACCAGTTGAAAATCCTGTTGAAGTTTTAACAAAATCAGCACCTGCTGCAACAGCAAGTTCACATGCTCTCACTTTTTCAGCATCTGTTAATAATGAAGTTTCAATGATAACTTTAGTTGTTACACCGTTAGCTGCTGAAACAACACTTTCGATATCTTTTTTAACATCTTCATCTCTACCGTCTTTTAATGCGCCAATGTTGATAACCATATCTACTTCTTGAGCACCTTTTTTAATTGCATCTTCTGTTTCAAATGCTTTAACTTCACTTGTGTTTGCTCCAAGAGGGAATCCGATTACTGTACATACAAGTACATCTGACCCTTCTAAAGCTTTCTTGGCATGTGCAACGTGTGTAGGATTGACACATACTGATTTGAATCCATATTCTTTCGCTTCACTTAATAAAGCATCAATTTGTTCCAAAGTCGTATCTGGTTTTAGTGCTGTGTGATCGATATATTTAGCTAATGACATGTTGAATCCTCCTAATATTTTTTGATTAAGTCTATTATATAACGTTATTGAACATTTGTAAAACGATAACTGAAATATTGTTCACTAATCTAATAACGCCTGTGCAGTGTATTGATCTGTAATTAAAATATTACTCAATTTACCTTCAAGTGCACCTCTAATTGAAGCGACTTTATGCTCACCTCCAGCAACTAATACTGAATGTTCTATACCTTTCAATGCATCAAGTTCAATACCTATTGTTCGATTATTAATAGCTTCGTCTGCTACTTCACCTTTGCTATTATAAAATCTTGAACAAATATCTCCGACTGCTGATTTTTTAAGTCTGTCTTTTTCTTCTTCACTCAAAAATCCTAGTTTAAATAATAGGGCAGAATCTCTTACAGTTCCTACAGTAAAAATCGCAACATCAACTTGTCTACCTTGATCGAGTATTGATTTAATATGTCGGTCTTTTTCAACCATATCTTTTACTTCTTTTACATCAAAAATAACGGGTAACGGTAAATCTCTCGGTGTCGCATTATAAGCTTGAGCAAATCTTTCTAGAATTTGATGACTTCTTGTATCAACATCTGAAAAACTAATACCGCCCTTCAACTGGATAATACCAATATCATTAAAATGACTTTGTTCTAGATATTGAGAAACTTGATACATCGTTTTACCCCAACTTATACCAATATTATCCCCGTTTTTCACAATTTTATTTAAATATTCAGCAGTCTTTTTACCAATTGCCGTTTGAATATTTGAATAATCGTTATAAGATGCATGTTCAACAACACAATCTTTTAAATTGTATTTCGCTTTTAAAAGTGAAGCTAAACTTTCTGCATCTTGATAAGGGTCATCAATTTTAATCGTAACAAAGCCTTGATTTTTAGCATGATTCAATAATCTTGATATCGTTGGTCTTGAAATATTTAACTTTTTCGCAATCGCTTCTTGGCTCAAACCTTCTTGATAATATAGCTTTGCAATCTTGATACTATCCTTGTTCTTTTGTAAATTCATCCCTATTCACCACTTTCTTTCACTCTTATCGTACAAAAATTCGCAAAAAATTTAAACAAATGTTATCTTTAAGATGAAAAAACTTTTATTTTATTTAAAGGAGAAGATAGTTATGACTCAAGGGACACCACATATTCAACCAAATGGTGTAAAAATCGCAAAAACAGTACTAATGCCGGGGGATCCATTACGTGCTAAATTTATCGCTGAAAACTTTTTAGAAAATGTAGAACAATTCAACGATGTAAGAAATATGTTAGGTTACACAGGAACTTATAAAGGTAAAGAAGTATCTGTTATGGGTTCAGGTATGGGTATTGCTTCAATCGGTATTTATTCTTATGAACTTTATAATTTCTTTGACGTAGACACAATTATTCGTATCGGATCATGTGGTGCTATGCAAGAAGATATCAACTTATACGATATTATTATCGCTCAAGGTGCATCTACAAACTCTCGTTATGTTGATCAATTCAACGTACCAGGTTACTTCGCACCAATCGCAGACTTCGGTTTAGTAGCAAGCGCTAAAAACAAAGCAGACGAAATCGGCGCAACATCACACGTAGGTAATATCTTCTCAAGTGATATTTTCTATAATGCAGACTCAGAAGTAACAAGCAAATGGGCAAGATTAGGTATCTTAGGCGTTGAAATGGAATCAGCAGGATTATATATAAATGCCGCAGCAGCTGGTAAAAAAGCGTTAGGTATCTTCACAGTAAGTGACCACTTATTAAGAGATGAAGCAACAACAGCAGAAGAAAGACAAAATTCATTTACACAAATGATGGAAATTGCATTAGAAATCGCAGAATAATTATAAAAAAAGAGCTGAGACGATTATGACCGTCTTAGCTCTTTTCATTTGTGATAGTGAAGGAGTAATATTGGTTGCGTTAGGTTCCAGGATTTAGATAATTAGAGGTCGCTAACTTCCATTATTCTGAATTCTGGTAATTAGGCGGGCCACTCTTACGGACATTTCTCGGAATTCTGTCCCTAACACCTACACCGATTATCTCTCTTCATCTCAACTTCCTCATTATTCTATACCGCACGCTTCTGCTACGACTTCTACGATATGTTTGACTTGTATTTTGTCTTCTAATCCTTCATTTTTAACACCTAACAACATTTGCAAGTGACATCCTGGATTTGATGTGATGATTAATTGTGGCTCTATTTCTTTTACGTGACTCATTTTTCGATTTAAGATTTCCATCGATGCATCATAATTCACGATATTATATATACCTGCTGAACCGCAACAGATGTCTTTTTCGGGTAATACTTTATATGTTAGTCCTTTTATTTGGTTGATTACTTTTTCAGGTTCATTGAATACATGTTGTACGTTTTGCAAATGGCATGATGGCTGATAAGTGGCTTGAATATTAATCGGGTGTTCTAAGTTTAAGTCAATGTCTTCTAATATAACGGATATGTCTCTCACTTTATCAACAAACTGTTCAGCTCTAGCTTTCCACTCCGCTTCATTTCTCAATAAATGATCATATTCTATTAACGAAGCGCCACAACCGCCAATAGCATTGACATAATAATCTACATCGTATTTTTCTAGCGCCTCAATATTGAGTTTGGCTAATTTTCTTGCTTTATCCATTTCTCCAGCATGATGTTGAAGTGCGCCACAACAAGTTTGTTGTTTAATTTCTATAACTTGAATATTATGCGCTTCTAAAATTTTTATCGCAAGATCGTTTATATGTGAGAAAAATGAATTCATCATGCAACCTCTGAAAAAGCCAATTGTTGTTTTTTTCGTTCTAAAAGGTGTTTGGTAAGGTCGTTTATCTTTTTGAACTGGTGGCAAAATCATCGCCATATTACCTAATCTTTCTGGTAGTAATTTCAATGCATTTGTCTTATTTAAAATCCCTGAAACAAAAGACGTATGATAGAGCTTCAAGCCTTTATACATCGCATCTATCATATATTGACGTTCTAAAAATACAGACATAATTTGCGTGTCTAATTTTTTATTTCGCTTTTCTCTTAATACTTCGACTGCCGATTCATAAATGTCGCCGTATTGAACATTCGTTGGACAAACTGTTTCACATTGTCTACAGCCTAAACATAAATCAATTGCTTCTTCTAAATCTTTAAGTTCAGCTTTACCTTCAACTGCATATTTAACAAGATTGATTCTACCTCGTGGAGAATGTTTTTCTTCTTTCATCGTTAAATATGTAGGGCAAGATGGTAAACAAAAGCCACATTGAACACAATCAAAAGTCGCATCATATGCTAATTTTGCAATTAGATTATTCGTCATGGACTAACACAAACCTTTCATGCTCGTCTGGAAAGATTTTACCTGGATTCAGACGATTATTAGGGTCCAATGCCTGTTTTACATCTTTCATAAATTTCATGCCTGCTTCATCAAATTCGTTATACATAAATGGCTTTTTAAACAATCCAATACCATGTTCACCGCTTAATGTACCACCTAATTTCAGTGAAGCTTTAAAAATTTCAGCAACTGCTTCTTCAGCTCGTTTCATTTCTTCTGGCTTACGTTTATCCGTAATAATATTAGGATGTAAATTGCCATCTCCAGCATGCCCAAACACAACTAAATTTAATTGATAAGTTTGTCGAATTCTTTCAATTTCTTCAAAGAAAGCTGGAATTTGACTGACCGGCACACTTGTATCTTCACTTATCTTTGTTGGTCCAAATTTCACGATAGCTGGTGACACAAGTTTACGCACTTCCCAAAGTTCGGATGCCTGTTTTTCATCTTCAGCAATAATGACTTTACAACCAGGTAACGCAGCACATGTTTCTTCGATGATTTTCATTTCTGCTTCAAGTGCTAAAGGATGACCATCTAATTCGACTAACAATACCGACTCAGCATCGGCTGTCACATTCTCAATTGGATGTGTCGACAACACAGCATCAACACAATATTTATCCATGATTTCGATTTTAGAAGGTAATATACCCGATCTTAAAATTTTGGATACCGCTTCACCTGATGTAATAAAATCATCAAACTGCAACATTGCTGTCTTTGTATCAATCGGCTTAGGAATCAATTGTAAAGTAGCTTTTGTAATAATACCGAGCGTACCTTCTGACCCTACGATTAATTTTGTCATATCATAACCTGTTACATTTTTTACTGTGCGTCCACCACAGTGAATAATATCTCCATTAGCCGTTACGACTTCTAATCCAACAACATAGTCTTTCGTGACACCATACTTTAAACATCTTGGTCCACCTGCATTTTCAGCTAAGTTACCCCCAATTGTTGAAACACGAGAACTGGATGGATCAGGTGGATACATCAGTCCATATGATTCAGCAACTTTATGAATTTTCTCAGTGATAACGCCTGGTGAAACTTCCATCATTAAATCATTTTCGTAAACTGTTATTTCATTGTCCCATCTTGAAAAATCCAACACAATACCACCATGAACAGCAAGTGGTCCTCCACTTAAACTTGTGCCACTACCTCTTGGATAAATTGGTACGTCATATTGATTACTTAACTTTACAATATGCACCACTTCTTCAGTAGACATTGGCTGACAAATAATATCAGGCATGTATTCTCCGAAAGAAGCATCAAAACTATAACTTGAAAGATCCGCTACTTCTTTAGAAACGCGCCCATTATCTAAATGTTTCTTTAAAGCATGATAGAGTTCTTCCATGTTATCCCCCCCTCAATATGAAATTATATTCATGATAGCACTGTTTACTTTAATTTTCATTCCAAGTGAATACGTTTACATTTATGATTTAAAAAAATACCTAATCCAATATGTTCATGGATTAGGTATTTTTAATTCAATATTATTTTAAGAATGATTTTAACATCCAGTTGTGTTTTTCAAGACTTGTTACCATTGCTAATAACATGTCACCAGTCATATCGTCGTTAACTTTTTCTGCTAATTGAATACCTTCTTCTAATTGAGCAATTACAGTTGTGAAGTCTTTAGATAATTGTTCAACCATTTGGTTTGCAGTTAAGTTTTTCTCAGCTTCTTCAATAACTGACCATTCTAATGCTTCTCTTAAAGTAGCGATTGGGTTACCTTCAATTGCTAAAATACGTTCAGCTAAATCGTCAACATACACACTTGCTTCATTGTAAAGTTCTTCAAATTTTTCATGAAGTGAGAAGAAATTTGGTCCTTTAACATACCAGTGATAGTTGTGTAATTTAGTATATAATACTGTCCACTCTGCTACTTGTTTATTTAATGCTTCGATTACTTCTTTATTATTTGCCATTTATTTTACACTCCTCTGTAGTTATCTTTTCTTGATTACATTAATTATTATATTATAATCATTCTAATCTGTCAACAATAATTAGCAACTTATTTATAATAATTATAAATAAGAGTTTAAATCTACATAAAAAAGAAGGTAAAGCCTACATTAGACTTATACCTTCTTTATCGTTTTATAAACATTTATTCTGCTTTCTCAAGCTTAAGTGGAATCTTAATTTCTTTCTCAAGTTTCTTACCGTCCATCAATTTAATGATAGAGTCTACTGAAGCTTTACCCATCTTATCAGGTTGTTGCGCGACAGTTGCATCTAGTTTGCCACTTTTAATTGCTTTCATTGCATCTTCATTACCATCAAATCCAACTACGATTACATCTTTATCACCAATTGCTTCGATAGCACCGAGTGCCATTTCATCATTGTGTGAGAATATCGCTTCTACTTCTGGATGTGCTTGTAAGATATTTTGTGTCACGTTTAATCCTTCTGCTCGATCAAACTTAGCACTTTGTTTAGCAATGACATCAAGTGATTTGTCGGCAACTTTATGGAAGCCTTCTCCTCTTTCTCTTGTTGCACTTGCACCTGGAACACCTTCTAATTCAGCAACTTTAGCATTTTTACTTAATTTATCTAAAATAAATTGTCCGCCCATTTTACCGCCTTCAACGTTATCTGAAGCGATAAATGTTGCAACATCACCTTTATCAACTGATCTATCTAATGTAATAACAGGTATACCTTCATTATTTGCTGACTGAACGGCACTAGAAATTGCACTAGAATCAGTAGGATTGACAACTAAATAATCAACTTGTTGTTGAACTAAATCTTCTATATCATTTGTTTGTTTAGCTGAATCATCTCTTGCATCAACTACCTTTACTTTCATACCTTGTTTTTCAGCTTCTTTTTCAATACCTTCTTTAATTGAAACGAAGAATGGGTTATTTAATGTTGAAACACTGACACCAATCGTTATATCAGATTTTTTCTTATTTGTTTTACCTTCATTATCTTTTTTCAATGGCGATTCAAGTGAACATGCCGCTAAAAATAACACAGTTGTCATTAAAAGTATTAATAATTTCTTCATTTGTTTTCCCCTCAATCTAATTGATTATTTTTTTCTATCTATTAATACAGCAATTAAAATAACAATACCTTTTACGACTTGTTGGTAGAATGATGATACTCCTAATAAATTCAGACCATTATTAAGTACACCAATAATAAGTACACCAATAAACGTTCCAACAATTCTACCTTTACCGCCTGTTAAAGAAGTTCCGCCTAATACAACTGCAGCGATAGCATCTAACTCATATGATGTACCGGCTGTAGGTTGAGCTGAGTTTAAACGTGATGTTAAAATTGCACCTGCTAATGCAGACATTAAACCAGAAATACCATAAATTAAAATCTTTACTCTGTTTACTTTAATACCAGAAATTTTTGAAGCGACTTCATTACCACCGATAGCATATGTATGTCTACCAAATGTTGTTTTTTGCAAAATAATCGCCAATATAATAAATACAATAATCATTGTGACTGCTGGTACTGGAATACCGAAGAAATAACCTTTACCAAATAGTTGGAACATATAACTATCACCTAAATTAGTAATAGGGTTACCATCTGTTACAACGAGTGTTAAACCTCTAAATATTGTCATCGTTGCAAGTGTTGCGATGAATGGTGCCATACTCCCGAATGTTACTAATACACCGTTAAATACACCTAATAAGAAGCCACCAAGTACTCCGACAATCAATGCAACAATTGGATCTAAACCACTTGTAATTAAGATTGCAGTAAATGCACTTGATAATGCGAGTATCGAACCGACTGATAAGTCTATGCCGCCAGTTAAAATAACAAATGTCATACCAAAAGCAATTAACCCGTTAATTGAAACTTGTCTTAATAAGTTTAATAAATTCGATAAATCTAGAAATGCTGAGTTCATAATACTAATCACAACGATTAATAATATAAGTCCTATAAATGGAATAATTTTTTCGACTAATGAAGTCTTAGCTGTTAGTTGTTGCATGTAATTCCCCTCCTGTAGCTAATGTCATAATATTTTCTTCTGTTATATTTTCGCCTTCAACTTCACCTTTAATATTGCCTTCTTGAACAACAATAACGCGATCACTCATGCCGATAACTTCAGGTAACTCTGAAGAAATCATAATAATCGATACACCACGTTCAGTTAGCTCATTCATCAATTGATAAATTTCTCGCTTAGCACCAACGTCTATCCCTCTTGTCGGTTCATCTAAGATCAAGATTTGAGCACCTGTACCAATCCATTTTGCCAATACTACTTTTTGTTGGTTACCACCTGAAAGTGAGGATACTAGTGCTTTTCGTGGTGTCTTAATATTGAGCCTTTTGCTCATTTGATCTGCAAACACATGCGTCGCTTGCTCTTTAATAAACCCTTTATTCGAAAAGCTTTCAAGAGATGGTAGAACCATATTATGTTCGATTGAGAAATCGAGAATGAGTCCTTCATCTTTTCTATTTTCAGTAATTAAGCCTAAACCATGTTTCATTGCATCTTCCGGTGACTTAATCAATACGGATTCACCTTTAATGTCTATATCTTTATGACCTTTATCAATTCCGAACAGACTTCTCATAATCTCAGTTCTACCTGCACCCATTAAACCACTAAATCCTAATATCTCACCTTTTCTTAATGAGAATGAAATATCTTTGATGCCTTGTTCATCATTATTAAGTGATTTAACATGCATCAATGTTTCACCTGGTTCAACGGTTCTTTCTGGGAATTGCTCTGTTAAGTCTCTACCTACCATTGATTTAACAATTTCATCATAATTGGTTTCGCTTGTAGGTTTGTATAATACAGTTTTACCATCTCTCATAACGGTAATTTCATCAGAAACCTCAAATATCTCAGCCATTCTATGTGAAATATAAACGAATGAAACGCCTTGATTTTGAAGATTTTTAATAAGTTTAAATAACTGTGTGATTTCTTTATCTGTAAGTGCTGCAGTTGGTTCATCCATGATGATAATTTTTGCATTGGTCATTAAAGCTTTAGCAATTTCTATCATTTGTTGTTCACCGATTGAACATTTTCCTGCAACTTTCTTCAATGAAATACTAAAGTTTAATTTTTCAAAGACTTTTAATGCTTCTTGCTTCATTTTCTTCTCATTTAATATGCCAAATTTATTGCGCATTTCTTTCCCTATAAACAAATTTTCAAGCACTGTTAACTCTGGCCAAATATTAAGCTCTTGATGTATAAACGTAATACCTGCTTCTTCTGACATTTGAGCATCTTTAAAGACAACTTCTTGATTGTGATAATTAATTTGACCTGCATCCTTTTCATGAATACCAACAAGAATCTTCATTAAAGTTGATTTCCCTGCACCATTTTCTCCCATAAGCGCATGAACTGAAGCTTCTTTTAATTTAAAATCTACGCCAGTTAACACTTTATTTTGGCTAAACGCTTTATGTACACCAGACATTTCTAGCATGAAATCCCTCCTTAAAATAAAACATCACTTTCTAATATGACGTTTGCATATGGTGTTGCTTCCCCTGTTCTTATAATTGCGACAGTATCTTGTGTTAATTTTTTTAATTCTTCGTGTGATACAAATTCTCTTTCAACACCTGTTTCTTGAATCTTTTCATAAAGTGCTGAATTATCCGTCTTCATTTCTTCTGCAAAAATCATTTTCTGTACAGACATATGTTCTAACAAAATATCGTAAACGCTTTCAAAACTTGGTACACCAAAAGTCAGTGCTAAATCAATTTTTCGCACGCCTTTTGGTACTGGTAATCCACAATCTGCTATCACAATACGATCTGTATGACCAAGATCACTTAATACTTTAGAAATTTCACTGTTTAATATCCCTGTCTTATACATGCCATTCTCCTTCAATATCTTGTAATGTTGGCATTCCGCCTTGTGCACCTAATCCAGTTACTGAATGACTTGCTGCTATATTAGCAAATGCTAATGCTTGATCTAAGCTGTATTCTTTTTGAAGCGCTACTGCAAATGCACCATTAAATGTATCGCCAGCACCTGTCGTATCTTTCACTTCACGTTTATAACCTGGTACTTGAACTTTTTCTTTACCATTATGATAAGCTGCACCTTTATCACCTAAAGTTACAATCAATTTCATTGGATATGCTGCTAACGCTTCATCTAATTCACCTTTAAACATCTCATCACTTTCTGTTTCGTTAGGTGTTAAGTAATCAACTTTTTCAATAACAGTGTTGCTTACTTCTCTATATGGTGCAGGATTCAGAATTGAAATCAAACCGTGTTCTGAACAATATTCAACAGCAAATTCAACTGTTTCACTTGGAATTTCTTGTTGTAATAAAACGATATCGCCTTCTGACAATGCTTCTAAATGTTTTTTAACATAGTCTGGCGTCACTTCATTGTTAGCTGAAGGTACGACAATAATACTATTATCTTGTTCAGATAATGTTATATGTGCTGTTCCAGATGGCATTTGTGTAACGGGTTCCACACAATCCACAATAACGTGATTATTTTGAAGATTTTCATATATTTCTTTACCAAAATCATCATCGCCAACTCTACCAATCATATGTACGTTATCGCCTAATCTTGCAGCTGCGACTGCTTGGTTTGCACCTTTCCCACCAGGTGTTGTAAAGAAATCGTCCCCAAGAATTGTTTCTCCTTTACCTGGTCTTTTAGACGCTGATACAACTAAATCTATAGACATACTTCCGATAACTGTAATTTTCTTCATATTAATCTCTCCTTGTTGATTGTCTTTCCACTAAAGTTACATCTAATATTTGATGATGTTCTCTTTGTTTACCTTCCAACTGTTTAATCAATTGTTGACATGCTTTTTGACCAATTAAATAAGCAGGTTGATGAATCGTTGTTAAACTTGGTGAATATGTACGTGATAACGGTATATCATCATAACCAACCACTTGTATATCGTCTGGTACTGTGTATTGATAATTATAAAGAATACTCATGACGTTAAATGCGCCAACATCATTACTACAAATAATGCTATCAATGTCGTGTTCTTTAATTAAGTTAAGCAAATCATCTTCTGATAAAGATAATTCATTAGCTGAAACATAGTTGATACCCGCTTCATCTAACATTAACTTCGCACCATTGAATCGCTCTCTAAATGATTTGTAATTTAAATCTTGTTCCAAAATAAGAACAGATTGCGCTTTACCGTTAATCACTGCCTGAGCTTGAAGTTGTCCACCTTTGTAATGATTTGTTTCAACAAATTCATGATCTTCGTACACACGGTCTAATAGAACAAAAGGCATATTATAAGATTTAAATGAATCAAAAGTTTCCTTACTCGATAATTGTGAAGCAATAATACCACTACAATTATGTACGTTAAATGTATTTAAATAAGCAAGCTCTTTCTCATCATTGCCATCACCATTTCCAATAATGATATGATAGCCCATCGCCATCGCTTCATCTTCAACACCTCTAGCAACTACTGTAAAAAAAGGGTTACTCATATCTGGTAATAATAGTCCTATCATTCTAGATTGTCGTTTATATAAAGTTCTTGCTGTTTCATTAGGTCGATAATTTAATTCTTGAATTGCTTTATCAATTTTATCTTGTGTTTCCTTCTTAACATAACCACTTTTATTAAGCGCTCTAGATACAGTAGCAACAGATACTCCTGCATGTTGCGCAACTTGTTTAATTGTTGCCATACTTCAACTTCCTTTTATGTAACCGTTTACACAAAAGGATATCACGCAATCTTTATTTATGCAATATTAATTTAAAAAATATTTTCTTTCTTCAGGTGTCGGTAATCGACAAGCATTTTTCAAAATCACTTTATGTCTGATTTTGGCAAATGCATCATAGCCAAAATCTCGTACGAATTTCGGTATCCATTTCAAAGCCAATCCTAAAAATTGATAGCCTTTTATTTGACCTAATAAATGAATTATCGCCTTTGATTTAATCCATACTTTGTCGCCATCTAAAACAATAATGCTATCTATATTTTGCAAATCAGGTCGCGCTTCAAATAAATGATCACCATATGAAGATTCTAGTTGAGCAAATTGAAAACGAGTCGAAATCTTATGATGAATTAACCACATCACAGCACGATTACAATATCCACAATCCCCATCATAATAAACAATAGCGATAACAATCACTCCAATTATCATTTTCTTAAACGTAACACGACAGTATGATAATTAAAAGTTTTAGAGACACAATTACGAATAATGTCCCTAACAAAAAGTGCTAGGACTCTTCTATCCTAGCACTTCTTCAATTCTATAATTAAGCAGCTTGTTTTTTAAATTCTTTATATTCTTCTTCATTAATTTTGATAATTTTAAATCCTACATATCCAAAGATGACGGATATGATTGGTACTGTATAGTTGAAGATTGCATAAATACTATAATCTAATACGTTCACATTCAATGTTTGAGCGATAAATACCCCACATGTATTCCACAAGAAGAATACGGATGTTACAGTACCACCGTCTTCAAGTGCACGTGATAAGTTTTTCGGATGTAATCTTCTTTCTAAAAATGTATTAATGTACATTCTTGAAGGTATTACAATCGATATGTATTGTTCTGAACATGAAGCGTTTGTACCTATACATGAAATAATAACAGATGCTATTAAACCACCAGTACCTTTTGCAATTTTTAAGATTTTTGAAATGATTGATTTTAGCATGCCTGAATATTCTAGAATGCCTCCAAATGTCATCGCAACGATAGTCATTGAAATTGTATAGAACATGGATTCTAATCCACCTCTGTTGAACAATTCTTTGACTAAATCATTTTTAGACTCTAATACAAATCCAGTTTGTAATGTCTTCACACTGTCATGAAGACTTCCACCTTGAATAAATATTTGTGATAAGAATCCTAAAACAATACCGACAACTAATGCTGGTATTGCTGGCACTTTAAATGCAACTAATATAATAACTATTACAGGTACGAGCAACAGCCACGGCGAAATTGTAAATTTGTCTAGCATTTCATTATTGATGGCATCAATTTTTGCTTGGTCCATATTACCAGCTGAAAATTGTTGTCCTAAAATAAAAAATACAATTAATGAAATGATAACGGCAGGTACTGTTGTATAGAACATGTGTTTAATATGATCAAATAAATCTGTACCTGTTAGACCTGCTGCTAAGTTTGTCGTATCTGATAATGGGCTCATCTTATCACCAAAGTATGATCCAGATATAATAGCACCTGCTATCATGCCTGCTGGTATATCCATACTTAATCCAATTCCCATACCAGCTACACCAACTGTAGCCATTGTTGACCAACTACTACCAATAGCTAATGATACGATTGCACAAATAACTGCGATGGTTACTAAAAATAATGATGGCGTTATTAATTTCAAGCCATAGTAAATCATTGTGGCTACTACGCCTCCACCTATCCAAGCACCAATGATCAGTCCAACTAAAATGATAATGACGATTGCTGGTAAGGCTAGTCTAATACCTTTATACATCATTTCTTCGATGTCTTGCCAGCTATACCCATGATAGTAAGCTACAATTGCTGCAATTGCTGTTCCTATCATTAACGGTATGTGCGGAGCTTGCTCTAAAACGACTACTGTAAATAACATACTGATAATCATAAATAAAAATGGCACAACGGCCCAAAAGAAACTAATCTCTTTCTTAGATGTACTATTATTCTCCATAGATAACCCCCCTAAAATAAAGCGCTTACATTTATAATTTTACTGGTTTATACTACATATTACAATCCCATAATGACAAAGCCTGGACAAATATTTATGTACCAGACTCATACTTATAACTCATATAATTATTCATTAAGCATATATATAACTTCTTGCATAATTTCATTGAATTCTTCTTTATATTCATTGTTAAAACGTAAAATAACTGCTCGTTCGTCTGATTTTAAGCGATTTTTTAAAATGTACCTTTTTTCAAATAAACGTTTAATCGCTCTCGCTGATTTATTTTGTTTGATATAGCCTTTTTTCATAGCATCTTTTAGATGCACTTCTTCCACTTCATTTAATTTCATTAAAAAGAAAAATTCATGCTTCTTTAGACCATACTTTTGTTCAATAACTAAAAAGATATTATCAATTTTATTTTGCTGATCGAAAAACGCTGAACATGTTGAAATTGCTTCTGAATAAGATTGAGTCTTCATAATATGACCTCCTGTTTTTCCGCTAATTAGATTTTCTTAAAATAATTTTAACACAAAATTAAATAACATCAATATGGAATTTAAATATATATTTGCCAATTTATGTATTTTTCTAGAGGTAAATTATCAAACTGAAATGACTAACTCACAAAGTGTATAGAAGTACTATTATTTTACAAATAAAAAAAGATTATAACTGTAATCGTTATAATCTTTTTCTTGTATTCAATTAATTGTAGATATTTACTTTTTAGCTTTATCTTTTAAATAGAATTCTTTTCCTGTAAAGAATTCTGTTGTTAAACTTTTAACTTTAGGTGCTAACATCACTACTGCGATAATATTCGGAATCAATATACATGCAAGTGCGATGTCTAATAAATTCCAAAGTTGTGTACCAGCACCGAATGCACCAAGCGCGATTGAGAGTACATAAACAATCTTCATAATAAAGCCTGCTGTTAAGCCAAATAAGTATTCTGCCATTCTTGATCCATAGTATATAACTACGATGATTGTTGAGAATACGAAGAAGACCATTGAAATAGATACAATCCAACTTCCAAATGTTCCAAATGCATTATTAAAGGCGCGAGCTGTAAGTGCAGCCGATTGTTCTTTAGCATCATTATCTTTCCAAACATCAGATACTAAAACAACAAATGCTGTCGTACTACAGATAATTAATGTATCAACAACGATTTCACTAACACTCCAGAATGCTTGTCTTACAGGATGGTCTGTCTTTGCAGCAGCATGCGCAATTGGCGATGTACCAAGACCTGCTTCGTTAGAATAAATCCCGCGTGCAAATCCCCAACGTACTGTTGTGGCAAGTGCAGCACCGAAACTACCTCCTAATGCTGCATCTGGATTAAATGCTTTCTCAATAACTAACGCAATTACGCTAGGTACATGTTGAATATTCAGTATGATAATCAAGAATCCCATAATACAATATAAACCTACCATAACCGGTACGATCATTTCGGTAAATGTTGCGATACGTTGAATACCACCAAATACAACTAAAGCAGCAATAACAGCTAGCACGATTCCTGTTATACCCATATGAATATCGAATGTATCTTGAACAGTACTTGCAGCTGAATTCCCTTGTACCATAATACTTGGAATAAGTTCAAGCATTAAAGCAAATGCAAATACAAATGAAAATACTAATCCGACTTTCTTATTTTTGAAACCTTTTTTCATATAATATGTAGGTCCACCAACAAATTCTCCTTTATCGTTTTTCTCACGATAATATATACCTAGTACGTTTTCGGAATATTTTAATGCCATTCCTAGAAATGCGATTACTAACATCCAAAATACTGCACCAGGTCCACCCATCATAATGGCTGTAGGTACACCGACAATGTTTGCTGCACCTACTGTTGATGATAAAGCTGACGTTAACGCTTGCCTCGGCGTAATTGTACCTTCACCTTTAGGCTCTTTATTAATACTTCCAAAAGTTTGTTTCATCATATAACCAAAATGCCTAAATTGTATTAAACCTAAATACAATGTTAAAAATAAACTTGATACTAATAAAAGTGTGACGATTGGATATCCCCATAACCAATCTGAGAATGCTACGATTTTCTCCATAAAATGACCCCTTTGTAATTTTATTTGTGAAATATAAACCAAGCATAATTCTATATTACAGAATATTCTGCAATTTATAAACCTTTAAAAAAATAAAAACGGAATAAAATCTTAAGTGTTAAGATTTTATTCCGTCTATTTTATCCTACATGTAATACTCTACAATGTTTTAAGAATTGATGTGAATATTGTTCTTTAATGTCTTCAATCGAACCGTAACATAAACCAATCATACGCCATTTAGGATTATGACGATAGAAAGAGTCCTTTTCTAAACTCCACTTCACCATCTTACCTTCATGATTATACCTTGGTAATGTCATTTCATGACCATCAAGCACATTTAAGAATAATTGAAAGATTTCTGGATCTATTCTTTCAAACTGGTCAATCACTAGCCATTCTCTTTCTGAGTTCGTAATATGTCCTGTAATGAAACCTTCTCTATAATATAAAGCGCCACTTTCATTTGGTAAATATCGACCGTATAACATTTCTTCTGAGAAATCAGGATGACCTACTGTATATATACCTTTCGCAAGTTCACGTTCAACATAATGTTTCGCTTTTTTCAAACCGTCTTCTTTATTGTCACAAAGCATTAAAATAATAGGTTTATCTTTTTTAGGTTCATTTTCCTGCTCACGTTGAACAGACATCTCATATTGATTACTAGAACTTTCTTTGTAAGTACCATTACTCATATCTAACATCGCATCATATTGTGCTTTTGTTAAATTAGCAATAGACTGTTTCGAACTGTCTTGTAAGAAATATAATTTCTTTAACGTTTGATGTCTATTTAATTCGCCAATATTCACAGGATTAATATCTTCATGATATTTAACTTCAATACATGTAGAATCTGTTCTACCAGGTTGAGGTGGCAACTTATGTATACTATCTGACACTTCCCCAGTTCCGATAATCGACTGATTAGCATTTCTACTTAAAAATATAATCTGATCTCCTATTTCTAACTGAGTATAGTACGTATAACCATTTCGCTTAATACCATTTACAGTATGTGTAAATATTGTATACGTTTGATCTGGTTCAAATTGAATTTCTTCTGTAAGTAAGAAATACCTAGGAATTTTTATAGCGCCTTGTCCTAACCCTATAATTAAATCGAATTCTTCTTTCGTAATGCGATTAAACAATTGTTCTGTCATTTGTTTAATTCTAGATTCTAATTGTTCACTTCTCTTTAAATATTCAATTGATAACATTGTTAAAGATTGCTCAAACTTAAATTGGATGCTTACTTTTTGATTACCACCCGTTTGAACTTGTAAGATTTCGCCGAATCCAAGTAAGCCGACTTGATTTTGTACTTGATAATAAATGACTTTATCTCCTGGTTTGGCTGTCTTAAATGCATGATAACCTTGCGTTGGATTAAAGCTTGCACCTGATTCAAACACTGCAGTTTGGCCTTCTAATGGTTCCGTATGACGCCACCTATTATATCCACAATTTAACCAAAAGTAGTTTCTTTCTTCAGACATATGTATACTCCTTAATATCTATAATGATCGATTTTCATAATGATGTTTACTTTGATATCTTAATTTTATTTTTATATAAAAAACTACGCTTAAAATTTACTTTCTTAACAACACATTAATATTAACATTGTATAAGACATTCACACTCATGTCTATGTTTACAATCATAAAAAAAGAGCCGAGGACACATCATAATGTCCAAGACTCTTCAATGATTAATGTATAAAATTATAACTTGAAACTTGAGAAGCTGGTACCGTTCTGTAAGTTAGTACACCTGGTGATGAACTAAAATTCATTTCTGATACTTGAATGCTTCCGTTTGAATTAATTCTTTCAACAAATGATACATGACCATAGTATCCAGCTGATGATTGAAGGATTGATCCAACTGATGGTGTGTGATTAACAACATAACCATCTTTAGCAGCTGCACTTGCCCAATTATTTGCATTCCACCAGTAAGTACTAATTGGTTTACCTATAGCTTGACGACGGTTAAATACGTGCCAAGTACATTGACCCCAGTCGTATAAGTTTTGATGATTGAATGTCGGTGATGTGTATCCACTGTTGTTATTTGAATTAGAAGTAGAACCTGAACTTGATGCTGTTCCACTTACTTTTAATTTTTGTCCCGGATAAATGATAAAGTTTGATAAACCATTTAATGACATAATTTTTTGGTATGTCGTTCCATATCTAGCTGCAATCGCTGATAGTGAATCTCCTGACTTAACTGTATAAGTAGAAGTGCTACCTGAAGCATTAGACGCTCCACTGTTACTAGAGCTACCCGTGTTACTACTAGAACTTGCTGTTCCATTAACTTTTAATTTTTGTCCCGGATAAATAATCGTGTTGCTTAACCCATTCAATGACATAATTTTTTGATACGTCGTACCATATTTACCAGCAATAACCCCTAATGTATCTCCCGATTTTACTGTGTAATATGTCGTTGATGAAGTTGAAGTAGATCTTGAGCTCGTGTTCGATGTACTTGATGAGTTTGAAGTACCAGGAACTTGTAATACTTGATTTGGGAAAATAAGATTTGAACTTAAATTATTTAAGCTTTTAATTTTCGCAATCGTTGTATTATGCTTATCAGCAATCAGCCATAAAGAATCTCCACTTTTAACTTTATAAGTTGCTGCTTCCGCTTGATGAGAAGATACTGCAACTGCAACCGAAGCACCAACAAATGCCGCTATTGTCTTTTTCTTCAAAATAACTTACCTCCATCTTCTTACAGTTTATTTATGAATTCTTATTAATTATACACCGTAACCTTTACCGTTTATATTACAGTTTTATTTCATTTTCATTAATCCTATAATAGTATATTACTTTTAAAGATTAATTAGAAAATGAACAAATATAATAAATCGCATATTATAACTAGCGCAAGATAAATTGGAGGTGGGTAGGAAGGTAATATGTGTGAGTGTTCGTGCGACACACCCTGTTTTTGTGCCTTAGCGCACGATATCTCCAAGTTCGGGCGATATTATCCTATCATACATAAAAACAGTAGAAATTCTTTTACAGAATTTCTACTGTTGATTTATTATGCTTTATACGATCAACGATAACCCTGCTAAGCATGGCATAAGGTTGACTAATATGCCGCCTATTTTGAGTCCTGCTGATATGTCTTTGTCTTTTAATGTAGAGATTGCAAGTATTAAACCAATTAACGCAATGATAAATGGAATGACTGGCGTTGGATACTTAGGCATTCCGAAAAATAATCCTAATCCTGCAATGACTGCACATACTAATGATAAATATAGAAATTTTTTCATTTGATAGACCCCAATCTACACATAACTAATGATGACTTCTAATTCACCATTTATGTGATTATCTAAATCATCTGCTGTCATGATTAAATGTTCGCCTTTTTCAACTTCAAATACATTACCATCTGTAATGATTTCTCCGCTTCCAGCTATCACGCTTACTAAGCAATAGTCTCTAGGTTTTCTAAAATTAAATGTCCCACTAATTTCCCACTTAGCAACTGTAAAGAAGTCGCTTTCGATTAATAATGTTCCTTTTTGGTCTTCATCATCAATCCTTTTAGGTGGTACATTTGGGCTTTGTGCACCGACAGTTATAACGTCGATACTCTTTTCTAAATGAAGTTCTCTTTTCTTGCCGTCTTTATCAATTCTGTCATAATCGTAAATTCTATAAGTTGTATCAGAATTTTGTTGTGTTTCTAGAATCATAATACCGCTACCTATTGCGTGAACTGTTCCACTAGGTACATAGAAGAAGTCGCCTTTTTCTACTTTTACGCGTTTAAATAAATGATCCCAATCTTCATTTTGTATAAATTCTTCTAATTGTTGTTTTGTATTTGCATATGTACCATATATAATTTCTGCATCTTCTTTAGCATCTATAATATACCAACATTCTGTCTTACCAAATTCACCGTTTTCATGTTCATGTGCATATGTATCATCAGGATGTACTTGTACTGATAGTTGATCATTTGCATCAAGAATCTTAGTTAATAATGGGAACTTTTCTTCTGTAGGATTACCGAAAAGTTCTGGGTGATTTAACCAAACTTCATCTAAAGTTTGCCCTTTATATGGTCCGTTTGCGATTTCGTTTGGCCCATTTACATGTGCAGATATCCCCCAACATTCACCGATTCGTCCTTCAGGCAGGTTATATCCCATATTTTCTAAATTTCTACCACCCCATATACGTTCTTTGAATACAGGCTTTAAAATTAATGGAGACATTCAATCATCCTTTTCTAATTGTTGTTATATATTGTATACCGCTTATTTTTATAATCGTTTTAATGTACCAATGGTGATTGTACCATAACGACACTATATTGTGGAATACTCATAACACAGATAGATTGAATTTATAACTATTAACAATTTTATAATTATTAAAATGTATAATACTATTTATTCAAATGAATATCTCCACCTGGTCCTAATGGAATGCCCAGTAAGAACCAAATAATCATGAATAACGGCCAAACGATACCTAACACAATTGAATATGGCATTAAACTTGAAATTAATGTACCTAGTTTCATATTTTTATCATATTTTTGAGCATATGAAAGTAATAATGGTAAGTATGGCATCATTGGTGTAATCGGATTTGTTATGGAATCACCGATACGATAAACCATTTGTGTAAATGCTGGATGATAACCTAATAACATAAACATTGGTATAAAGATTGGTGCCAATATTGCCCATTTAGCTGAAGCACTTCCGATTAACAGATTAATTAAACTACTTAGAATGATAAATCCAATAATCAAGATGACCCCATTTTGACCTTGTAATAATTCTGCACCTTTTACAGAAATGACAATACCTAGATTACTCCATTCTAAATATGCTAAAAGTTGAGCAGCAAAGAATACAATAACGATAAAGCTACCCATTGTGGACATGGAATCTGATAACATTTTTCCTAAATCTTTTGTATTTGAGATTTTCCCTGAAAGAATACCATATACAAAACCAGGCACGAAAAAGATAACTAAAATAATGATACCTACACCATCCATTAACGGTGCTTTATCAATTAAACTACCTGTCTTTGGATTTCTTAACCAGCCATTTTCAGGAATTGCTAAAGCAAGTAATAACGCTACAACAATAAAGAAACTAATATTCGCAAACTTCAATGCTTTACTTTCTTTTGCACTAATTTTATTATCATCACTTTGATCCTCAGAACCTTCATCAGGTTTGTATGTACCTAAACGCGGAATAACGACTTTCATACTGACATAATAAATAGATGGTAATAAGATGATTGTTGATGCTGCAATAAAATACCAGTTCATCGCAACATTTAAATTGATGTCTTTATCAATAATTTCAGCTGCTGGTTTCGTAAATGCATATACTAACGCATCACTCATACCTAACGTAACGTTCGCAGCAAATGCACCTAGTGCTGAGGCATAAGCCATCGCAAGTCCAGCAATCGGATGATAACCTAACTTTATAAAGACTAACGCTGTTAATGGTGGTAACACGACTGGTGCTGCATCTCCTGCAGCATTACCGATAATACCTACAAATATAATAATGGGAACAATAATTTTTCTAGGTGCTTTTTGAACAACTTGGATCATTAACTTATCAAAATAACCCGTCTTTTCAGCAACACCTATACCTAACATAACTGCTAGTACTAAGCCTAACGCAGGAAATTCTGAAAAATTCGTGATAGATTCACTAATAATTTTTCCAAAACCTTCTCTAGAAATTAAATTTGTAACTTCTACAGTCTTCCCAGTTGCAGGACTTTCAACTTTTATGTGAAATAATGAAATAAACCAAGACAGAAATATTAACGCTGCACATAAGAAGAAAAATAGTATACTCGGATCGGGTAATCTATTCCCTGCTCTTTCTATTAAATTTAGAAATCTATTAATGATTGAAACTTTTTCTTTTGTTTGATTCATATATTATCCTCCCATCAGTAAATTAAAAACAGTATATCAAACTGTGTTTAATTTTTGAAGGTTCTGATAATTTTACAAATGTTTTTATAACAAGTCTTTATATATATTTTTAAATCACATTTAAGTGTAAATTTGGCATCTTTTTTTAAGAATTAACATTGATAAAGTGCACCGTTGACCTTATACTAAGTATACAGATGATAAGTTGTAATAAATGTACTTCATTTTCGAATAGACATCATGCAATTTATTATTAACTGTAAGAAGTCTTTATATATGATTATGAAATGGAACGGATGGGGTTACATACCCTAAAGCGATAAGCCTCCTGAAGCTTATCGCTTTTAATTTTGCATAAAATAAAAAACTGCTATCATGTCTATGTTAGACATCAATAGCAGTTATCATCATCAAGTATTATTGTTCTGTTTTTTTAATATTACTGAGTACAACTTTTTCTACTTCTTCTAAATGAAATGCCATCTTATGTTGCGCGAGCTCTGCATTTTGAGATTTAATAGCTTCAAAAATTTCTTTATGCTCGTTATATAACTTCTCGATTGATTTACTTTTCGTATATAAATAAATCCTTCTCGTTTCTTTCATTGTATGTCTCATAATTTCAGATACATTTAACAATAATTGTTTAAGCATATCATTTTTAGCCGCTTCTACTACAGCTAAATGAAATTTCAAATCAGAAGCTTCTCCTAATTCATTGTCTTGAATGGCTTGTTTCATATCTTTTAATGCAGATTCAATAGCATGCAAGTCATCATCTGTTCTTTTTTCAGCTGCTAGTTTTGATACACCGACTTCAACAATTTTACGGACTTCTAGTAAATTTTCAATATCTTTAACGTCTCCATTGATTGCTTCGATATTAAAATAAACTTCTTCTCTTTCAACGATGAAAGTCCCTTGCCCGTGTTTAATTTCTACATAGCCCATTGCTCTTAACGCATTCAATGCTTCTCTTATCGTTGCTTGTCCTACCCCAAAACTTTCAGATAAAGCCTTTATAGATGGTAAGCGGTCTCCTATTTTCAAACGACCTTCATTAATATCTAATATGATGACATCTGCAACTTTTTCATATAATTTCTTGTTCGATATCTTCATTCTTCTTTCTCCACCTTGTTAAAATCATTAGTAGAGCAATTATATCATTTAAAATATATTTCATCTTAAAGAATTTAAATTATTGATGAAATTCTCTTTTAATACTTTCCATTGTTTCTTCTAATGTTGCACCTGTTGATAAAGATACACTTGCTAAAAATGCACCTTCTACAATGGGACCGTCTACTTTGTACAATTTATATTCGCCGTCATATAAGTCTAACGCCATTTCTAAATTCATTTCAGATGAACCGATATCATAAAATAATAATGCATCTTCAGTTAATGCATCAATTACTTCATTAACTGTATCGATACTTGTACCGATTCCACCTTCATTTGTCCCGCCTTTTGCGATTACTGTGACACTTGGAGACATTTGCTCCAATAATGCTTTTACACCTTGTGCGATATCGTTACTATGACTAATAATACCTATTGTCGCCATGTTTACACATCCTCACTTAAAGCTTTTAATACATATACCATACTTTGTGCACCAGGATCTATATGTCCAATAGAATCCTTTTTGAAATAGGCTGCTCTACCTTTAGTTGCTTCTAAATCTTTCGTATCTTCAGCGAACTGTTGCAACACATCTTCAGATAATGACTCTCCATTTGATAAATGATCTGAGGCTTTTAATAGCACATCATACATTGTTTTTTCGCCACCTGATACTTTACCTCTAGCAGCAACTGCATCTTTAAAAGTATTAACATATTCTAATAAATTATCAGAAGTGATTTCGTCATAATCTAGACCTGCCATTTTAACAAAGCTAAATCCATATAGTGGACCTGATGCACCACCTACAGAACTCATTAAAGTCATGCCTGTAGATTTCAATACATCACTCACTGTATCTCCTGTAACTTTTTCGTCTACTGCTTTAAATCCGCGTAACATATTAACACCATGGTCTCCATCACCAATTGCTCTGTCTAATTGTGTTAAATTTTGTTCTTCTTGTTCAAACGTATGACTTAAAGCTTTAAGTTTGTTTAACAATGTTTCTGCGTTCATTTAAAATGCCTCCTATTTAAAATATTTACTTTCTGTCGGTGCGTTAAATGCTTCTTCAACTTCTTGTTGATAAGGCACTAATGTAATAGAAAATCCTTGCATATCTAATGCAGTCATATAATTGCCAACAAAGTATTTTTTAACATCTAATTCATTTTGTTCTGCATATTCATTAAAATAATGCGCGATGATTGCAAGTTCTGAATCTGGTGTCGCACCCATACCATTAATCATAACAATTAATGATTTATCAGAAACTTCCTTTTCAAGTTCATGCATTAAACGGTTAATGATTTTATCGATTGTTTCAATATTTTCTTGGTAAATACCACGTTCACCATGAATACCAATACCAATCTCCATTTTATTATCATCTAAATCAAATCCGTATTGACCAGTTGTTGGTACTAAACAAGGATAAATGGCCATTCCAATCGTTCTAATATTTTCAATAAATGATTCTACTTTTTCTTTAATAGCTGCTAAGTTATATCCATTATCAGATAGATAGCCGGCATACTTATGTACAAGAACTGTACCCGCTACACCTCTTCTATCTTGTTCATTTTCAATAGAAATATCATCACGTACGATAACGGATTGGCAAGAAATACCTTCCATTTCTGCCATCTCTTGCGCCATTTCAAAGTTCATAACATCTCCGGCATAGTTCTTAATGATTAATAAGACACCTTCATCAGTCGCGACATGTTTAATCGCTTCGAGAATTTTATCTGGTGTTGGAGAAGTAAAGACTTCACCACATACAGCTGCATCTAACATACCTTCAGCAACATAACCAGCATGTGCAGGTTCATGACCAGATCCACCACCAGAAACTAAAGCAACACCACTCTTTTTAACATTTTTACGAACGACAACATTGTCGCTAATAATTTCAACTGAGTTATCCATCACTTCGATTCCCTTAAGCATATCCGCTACAAAGTTTGTTTTTTCATTCATTAATTTCTTCATATAATGACCTCCCGTTGAATTCTATGTTTTCTATTCCATTATAAAACGTTTAGATAGGTAAGCGTTAACAATATGAGTTAATAAGAAATGATAATTTGGGAATGAGCTTGTATGTAGGGCTTACGGACAGAATTCCGAATAATGTCCCTAACATGGGCGCTTACGGACAGCGTTCTTATTACCACTATTCCGAATTCTGGTAGTTACATTCCCACACACAAATAAAAAATCCGAGACAACATGCTTTGTCTCGGATTCCCACTCTTATTCTTCTATTAGATATACTCTTGTTTCAAATGGTTCTAATATGTTTGTATCTTCTATCGTTGTATAGTTGTGTAATAATAACTTACTTTTTTCTAAATTGAGTGGATATGTGATACTAGCTTTCTCGCCTGTTAAGTTACTCATAATAATAACTTCTTCGTTATCTAATACGCGCTTATAGCTATAAATTTGTTTATGATCTTTATCGACTAGTTCGTATTTACCGTAATTAAACACGTCGTAATCTTTTTTCAATTGAATCAAACGCTTATAATAATTTAATACAGAATGTTCATCTTCTAACTGATCTGCTACGTTGATTGTTTTGTAATTTGGATTTACGTGGAACCATGGTTCTGTTGTTGAAAATCCTGCATACGCACGATTATCCCATTGCATCATTGTACGAGAATTATCTCTATTTACTTTACTCAAATTATTTAATAAAGATGATGCAACTTCTCCATTTTGTTCTTTCAATTTAATTTCATTTTTAACAGAAACATCATTAAAATCTTCTAATGATTCAAACGGATAGTTTGTCATCCCTATTTCTTGTCCTTGATAAATAAATGGTGTGCCCTTTTGTAAGAAATAATTTGTCGCATGACTTGTTGCACTTTCATACCAATAATGCTCATCATCTCCCCAAGTTGAAACGAGTCTTGGTTGATCATGATTTTCGATAAATAGCGCATTCCAGCCAACTCCTTCAAGTTGGTCTTGCCATTTAGACATAATATTTTTATATTGTATAACATCAAATCCGCTATCTTCAGTATTCCATAATCCTAAATGTTCGAACTGAAAAATCATATTAAATATACCATTATCAAAGCCTACCCAATCATTCGCATCATCAGGACTGACACCATTTGCTTCTCCTACTGTCATAATGTCATATTTATTGAATGTTTCATCTCTCAATTCACGTAAATGATTTAATATACCTGGTCTGTTTGTATAGCGTTCAAATGCCGCTTTATACTGTTCATCACCTGGCTCGACTGGTATATCGCCATCTTCAAATGATTTTTGAATATGTGTAATTGCATCTACGCGGAAACCATCGATACCTTTATCAAACCACCAGTTAATCATATTATATAATTCAGAGCGAACCGCTTCATTCTCCCAATTTAAATCTGGTTGTTTTTTACTGAAAATATGCAAGTAGTATTCATCTGTTTCTTCAGTTTTTTCCCAAGCCGAACCGTTGAAAATACTTCCCCAGTTATTAGGTTCTTTGCCGTCTTTTCCTTCTTGCCATATGTACCAATCTCTTTTAGGATTGTCTTTACTCGATTTAGACTCGATAAACCATGGATGTTCATCTGATGTATGATTGATGACTAAATCCAATATGAGTTTCATACCTTTATCGTGCGTCTCTTTTAAAAGTAATTCGAAGTCTTCCATCGTACCAAACTCATCCATAATATCTTGATAATCACTAATATCATAGCCATTATCATCATTCGGTGATTTAAATATTGGTGAAACCCAAATCACATCTATACCTAGATCTTTCAAATAATCTAACTTTTCTCTAATACCATTTATGTCACCAATACCATCATTGTTAGAATCATTAAAACTTCTAGGATAAACTTGATAACATACCGCTTCTTTCCACCAAATTCGTTCCTCCATCATTCAGTCACCTCTTATTTTATCGTTGATTTTCTCTCTATTATATCTGTTGGAATAATCGTATTTTTTCTTAAAATATTAGGATTCTCAATCAGTTTAATTAAAGCTATACCCGCTTCCTCACCTAAATGTTCAGGATAAATATTCACGACCGTTTGAGGTGGTGAAGCAAAAGTATTAATAAATGAATCATTAAAAGTTGCTGTCATCACTTCATCTGGCACACTTATATTAAGTTCATATAATGCACTTAATAAATTAATATTGATCATGCTATCTGATGTAATAATCGCTGTAGGGAAAGTCGCACTTTCTTTCATTTCTTTAATGATTGCTAATATTTCATCTCTGTTAGGATTTGCATGGTAAATTTCATATTGGTTGATACCATGTTTATCGCAAGCTTTCTTAAAGCCTTCTACCCTGTCTAATGCAACAGCATATGAATCTGGTTCAGCTATAAAAGCTAAATGTTTATGCCCTTTATCAATCATAAATTCAGTTATCATTTGACTTGCTTCGACATTATCATTGTCGATATGAATAATTTCTCTTTCGCCTAGTTGTTTACCTACAACAACAAACGGAAATTGATATTTTTTGAGTAGTTGTGTAACCGGATCATTTTCTTTTGAGTAAAGCATAATAAAGCCATCTATCGATTTAGATTTAATGAGATTTTCTACTTCAACTAATAAGTCAGCTTGTTCAACCGACGTTGTCATAATCGTTGAATATTCTCTTTGTTTACAAGCTATTGATATCCCCATCAGAACATCTGTAAAGAATGGGTTTTGCGTCATTTCTTTAGAAGCTGATTTTAAAATTAAACCAATCGTTTTAGATTTTTGTGTTACAAGTGTTCTCGCGGCAATATTAGGTTGATAGCCCAATTGCTTCATCACAGCTTTAACTTTCTTTGATGTCTTTTCACTTATACTTTTATGTCCACTAATTACTCTTGATACTGTTGATGGTGCAACATTTGCTTCTTTCGCAACATCTTTTATTGTAACCACGAGATCACTCCTTTATTATCCTTTTGTAGCACCTGCCGTTAAACCAGTCACTAAGTATCTTTGTAATAATAAGAATACTATTGAGATTGGAATTGCAATCATCATTGCTCCAGCAGCAAATACTGTAAAGTTGTTTCCGAATTTATCATTTATAAAATTAAATAGTCCGACTGCTAGTGTGTATTTTTCAGGACTTCTTAATAAAATTCTTGGCAGAATAAAGTCCATAAATGGTCCCATAAAATTAAATAAAGCAACAACTGCTAGAATCGGTTTAGCTAACGGTAACATAATTGTGAAAAATATTCTCATATGTCCTGCACCATCTATTTTAGCAGATTCATCTAATTCTTTAGGAATTGTATCGAAATATCCTTTTACTAAGAAAGCATTCATCGGAATGGAACCACCTATATAAATTAAAGTAAGACCGAATAATGAATCTAATAAGCCTATTGTATTTAATAAGATATAAATTGCTACCATTGCCATCAATACCGGGAACATTTGTAAAATTAAAAATGCAATTAGTCCGTATTTTCTGCCGACAAAACGATATCTTGAAAATGCATATGACGTTAAACCAACAAAGATTACTGAGAATAGCGCATTAGCCGTTGCCACGATTAATGTATTCTTATACCAAGTGAGATAATCACTCGATGGATCAGTTAGTAAATAAATATAATTTTTCAAAGATGCATCTTTCGGAATCATAGAAGAACCATAAAGATTGGAACCTGAGTTAAGTGATAACCCTAAAGTCCACAGTAATGGATAAATAATGATAATAAACATAATAATCAAAATGCCATACATGATAATCGCTCTTAATATATTTTTATTCTTCTTATTCATTAAATATCCCCCTCATCTTTAAAAGTACTTGTCTTTCTAAATTGTAAGAATGCAATAATGGCAATAAACACACCGATAATTAATGAAATCGTTGCAGCCATATTATAATTTTGCATATCAAATGTTAATCGATAAACCCATGAAATTAAGATATCTGTACTACCTGCATTCTGACCAGAAACAGGTGGACCACCTTTATTAAATAAGTAAATTAAATTAAAGTTATTAAAGTTTCCTGCGTATTGCATAATTAATAATGGTGCAGTCGCAAATAAAATATGTGGAAACGTAATATTTCTAAATTTTTGCCAACTTGATGCGCCGTCCATATCTGCCGCTTCGTACCAATCTGATGAAATACTTTGTAGAACACCAGTGAATAAAGCGAATACAAATGGGAATCCAAGCCATACTTGAATTAAAATTAAAGCAACCTTTGCCCAGAATGGATCATTTAACCATGCTGGTGCAATACCGAATAATGGTTGTAGGATATCATTATTAATCGAACCAAAATCATCATTAAAAATGGCCGCAAAGATTAATATTGTCACAAACGATGGAACTGCCCAAGGTAAGATTAATACTGTTCTAATAAGCTTTTTAAATCTAATAAGTGGATGATTAACAATAATAGCGAGTAATAACGCTAACGCGATTTGTAAAGTAGTCGCTACTAAAGTCCAAACAATCGTCCAAGTTAATACGTTAAAGAATGTTGTCTTCCAAATAGGTACTGTAACTAATGATTTAAAGTTATCAAATCCTACCCATTCTAATAAATGTCTAGGCGGTGCATTATATAAATTATAATTTGTAAAAGCTAAAAAACACATGAATAAAAGTGGAAATACGACAACAAATATTAATAAAAAGATACCTGGTGATATTAATAAATATGGGAAAGTCTTATCCCATGTCGCCGTCATTCGACCTTTACGATCTTTAATTTCAAATCCTTTATTATATTGATCTGCATTACGATAAGCATCTATGATATTCACGACATATAAAGTGATCGCAAATGCAATTAATAATAACGAAATGATACCTTGTGCTAATAGAACTCTTGAATCATCTAATTTAGGAACTGTACCTAAAGTGAATAATCCCCAGAATCCAATATTCATAAATTGATAAAATACTGAAATGAAACTAATAAAAAATACGATAAATATACTACCTTTTATATATCTTTTATTATAGAATTGGCCAATACCTGGAATAATCGATAGCATGGCTGCTAATTTTGGATTTCTCATTTTCACACCTTCTTTTATTTTTTAGATGCATTCATAATTTCTACTTGTTCATCAATACCGTTTTTCGCTTCATCAAGTGCTTCTTTAGGGTCTTTACCGTTGGACATAAATGTCGCTGCATTTCCCATCGGATCCCATACTTGACTCATCTCCGGAATATTTGGCATTGGAATAGCATTTTGAGCTTGTTCTTCATATGGCTTTAATAATTTATTTTTAGAAGAGACGTCTGTACGACCTGTAATTTCTTGCATTTCATCTGTATATTTCTGCATATTATCTTTATTTGTTAAATACAGCATTAAGTTTTTAGCCCAGTATTTCTCTTCACTATATTCGGATATAAACCAACCTCTTACCCCTAGGAATGGTTTCATTTCTTTACCATTATCAGTTGGGAATGTTGCTGTACCGAAATCATCGCCAAGTGCTTCTTTAAACTCATTCGTTTGCCAAGGACCTGTTACAAACATGCCTACTTTACCTTCTTTAAAAAGTCCTACAATTACATCTTGATTAGCTGACTTCGTAATATAACCTTTGTCATACCATGATTGTAATCTCTCTCCATTTTTCACGACAGATGGATCATTTACTGCTACATCATTTGTATTAAATCCATCTTTTTCTTCTTTAAATATGTATCCGCCTTGTGAGAATAAAAATGGATAATTAAAGTAGAAGTTCTTTGCATCAAACATAAATCCATATTGCTTTTTATCTTTGTCAGTTACATCTTTTGCGATTTTTTCAACATCATCCATCGTCTTTGGTGGTGTCTTAACGAGTTTCTTGTTATAGACAACAGCCGTTGATTCTACGATAACGGGTAATGCTAACTGTTTACCTTCATAATTTAAAGCTTGTAATGCTTCTTTGGAATAACCTTTTAATTCTTCATCTGTAAAATCAATTTCTGCCGCTAATCCTTGTAAATAAGCATCTCCTGCACGGTCATGCGGTTGAAAGAATAAGTCAGGTCCATTACCTGAAGGACCATCAAGTGACAAGTTATCTACTTGATCATCTTGAGCTGTATTTTTAAGAATGACTTTAATACCTGTCTTTTTTGTATAATCTTCTGTTACTTTCTTATAAAAAGCCATTTGTCTATCGCCATCTACCCACATCGTAAGTGACTTAGGTTTGGCTGTTTTTTCATCATCATTCAGTGCTTTATCAATATCTTCTTGCGTTCGATTAGGACCACAACTTGCAAGCAATAATGTCACGAGTAATATTGAGCAAATTTTTATTAAATGTTTCATCTAATCCCCTTCTTTCATTAATTGTTAATTCACTCAATCAATTAATTTTTTATTTTTTCTCCAGTTTCTTTATCAAAGAAGTGACATTTATTTAAATCTAATGCGAGCTCAATTTCTTCATTTGGATGAATCACTGTTCTAGCATCTAACTTGGCGCAAATTTCTTCATCGTTAAATAATCCGTGAATCATAATTTCAGAACCTAATAATTCACTAACAAGTACTTTAGTCTTGAAGGTTACATCCTTATTAGCATTGATAAATACAGGTTCATCATGAATGTCTTCTGGTCGAATACCGAATCGTATCGTCTTGCCATCATAGCCATTATGATTAAGCATGCGTGCTTTACTTTCATTTAATTTAATCACTTGTTTGCCAATCACTAACTCGTCTTTATTAACTTTTGCGTCAAAAATATTCATTGCAGGTGATCCAATGAATTGGGCAACAAATTCATTTTCTGGTGCATCATATACTTCACGTGGTGTACCTATTTGCATAATATCGCCATCTTTTAAGACAACAATACGTGTTGCCATCGTTAAAGCTTCTGTTTGGTCATGTGTGACATAAATCGTTGTAGTTTGTAATCGTTCATGCAACTTTAATATTTCTGTTCTCATTTGAACTCTTAATTTCGCGTCTAAATTAGATAAAGGCTCATCCATTAAGAATACTTTCGCATCCCTTACAATTGCTCGACCTAATGCAACCCTTTGTCTTTGACCACCTGATAAAGCTTTAGGTTTTCTTGGCAAATATTCCTTCAATCCAAGAATTTCAGCTGCGTATTGAACCCTTTTATCTATTTCTTTTTTATTCATTTTTCGTAGTTTAAGACCAAATGCCATATTGTCATATACTGTCATATGTGGGTATAAAGCATAATTTTGAAAGACCATTGCGATATCTCTATCTTTCGGTGCGACATCATTCATTCTTCGATCATCAATTAAAAAATTTCCTGATGTAATGTCTTCTAATCCTGCGATCATTCTCAAAGTTGTAGACTTTCCACACCCTGATGGACCAACGAAAACAATAAACTCTTTATCTTTTATATGTAAGTTAAAATCATGTACTACAGTATTACCTTTGTCGTAAGTCTTCTTTATATTCTCTAATTTCATTTCAGCCATAGATAAACCCTCCATAATTGTAATCGCTTTCAAAATTTAATATAGATTTATCATATGTGTAAAAAGTTAAAAAGTCAACAACTTTATGCAAACGATTGCTTTAATAATTCGCGACAATATAAACCATTTATTTTCAAAAGAAAGCCTTTACACGCAAACGATTGTATTTTTTTGAGTTGAACCTCTTGCAATTATAGTACATAGGGTGTACTATACTCTTTGTATTAAGTACAGGAGGTGTACTAATTATGGAAGAAGAATTAAAAAAAGCTTTTAACCTATTCCAAGAATCCATCATTAATATACACAGTGAAGTTGCAAAGATTTTAAATAATTCTGGGTTAGATGAAGTTGTTTCTAAAGAACAATATCAAACTTTAAAAATTATTAAAGATTTTCCTAGATGCACATACAGTTTTATTGCTGCTAAACAAGGCGTCTTTAAGACTGCTATATCAAACAGGATTAATAAATTAAAGCATCTAGACCTCATTGCTATTCAGCAAGGCGAAGATAAGAGAGAGAAATCTGTTTTGCTAACAGATAAAGGTTTAGAACTTGTAAAGCGAACTGAAGATGTTATTTACGAAACATTTAATCGTAAATTGTCTTCTCACTTTTCAAACGAAGAGATTATATCGTTTGTTAAACAATTAGAGAAAGCAAATAAACTTATAACAGGAAAGGACAATGTTAATCATGTTTGATGATATAAAAAATTTATGGACACATAAGTTCTTACTCGTATCACTTATAGCAATTATGCTTATTCCACTTATTTATAGTTCAGTATTTGTAGGTTCTTTATGGGATCCATACGGAAAGACGGATTCATTAAAGATATCTGTAGTGAATAGCGATAACGGTGGAAAAATCAATGGTGAAAAGGCAGACATCGGTAAAGACGTAGTAGATAAATTAAAAGACAATGATAAATTTAAATGGGAATTTGTTTCTCAAAAAACTGCAGACAAACATTTAGAACATGGTGAATCTTATGCTGTCATTTCAATACCAGCTGAAACGACTAAAAATGCAGGTTCTATGTTAGATAAAAATCCTAAAAAAATCGACTTAAATGTCAAAACGAACCCTGGTTATAGTTACACTGGTTCACAAATCGCATCTAAAGCTATTACAGCTGTTGAAGATAATTTAAGTGAATCTGTTCGTGAGAAATACATTTCAGAATCATTTAAAGGTATGAATAAATTAACTGATGGTTATAAAGATACTTCTAAAGCCCTTGGACAAATGTCAGATGCAGAATCTCAACTCATTGACGGTAATAAACAAGTTGAATCTGGATTAGAACAACTTGCTCCAATGGCTGGCGCAGAAGGACAACAACTTTTACAAGGCAGTATGAAAGTATCTCAAGGTTTAAGTGATTTACAAGCTAATAACGATAAATTAAAAGCAAATATTGATAAAGCTATTAAACAATCAGATGATAAATACTTTGAAGACAAAAATGTTAAAGCAATCAATAATCCAGTCGTATCAAACGAAGATGATTTAACAGAAGTTAATAACTATGGTCAAAGCTTTGCACCATATATCCTATCATTAAGTTTATATGTAGGTGCAGTTGCATTCTCAGCAGTTTACCCTATCGATAAACGAATTGGTGATTCTACAGGATTCAAATGGTGGTTAAGTAAGTTTGCAATATTCATGATGCAAGCTTTAGGATCAGCATTAGCATTAGCGGTACTATGTTTATACGGATTTGAAATTGATATCGCTAATCCAGGACACTTCACTTTAACACTTATCTTATGGAGTATTGCAGCATATATGATTGTGACATTCCTAACAGTTGTATTAGGTAATATCGGTAAATTCTTAGCGATTATACTATTAATCTTACAATTAGGATCAAGTGAAGGTACATTCCCAATAGAATTATCAGGTAAGTTCTTCCAAGACTTACACCCATTCTCTCCAATGAGTTATGTTATTAAAGCACTAAGAGAGAACATCTTTAACTTCACAAGTGACGTAACTTATGGACAATCAATGCTTATAATAGGACTTATCGCAATTGTATTCGCAGCACTAACATTACTTGTATATGTAATACGTTCTAAATATCCACACTTAAGACGTATCGCAAACGAAAACGACTATTAAGATGTAGAAAAGCACAACCTCTCGTGAGGTTGTGCTTTTTTTGTAGTTTATTTTAAATAGTGACGGCACCTTAGTTACAGTTCCGTCGACTTTTGTATTTAACACACCCGTTATAAACAAGTTTTGCCAGAAGTGTTCGTTACGTCATTTCTATTAGTATTGTTAATATTCTATAACTATTTTACCAATACTTTTTCCTTCTTCTATTAAACGATGTGCTTCTGTAATTGTTTCTACACTTAATCCTTTTAGTGTCTTATTTACTGTCGTTTTAATCGTACCTCTATCTAATAAATATGTTAACTTTCTCAAATATTCATGATGTGCGATCATGTCGTCTATTTCATATTTTGGTCTAGTAAACATAAACTCAAATGAGAATGTCACACTTTTATCTTTTAATAAATTTAAATCTACTTTATCCATAAAATTAACAAGTGCCACGATTTTACCTCTTGGCTTAATCATTTCTGCCATGACATTAAAGTATGCATCGCTACTATGTGTATTAAAGATATAATCTACTTGATTAATTTTATGTGCTCTTAATTCATCTGGTAAGTGGTGTTTATGATTGAGTACGATGTCAGCACCCATTTTCTCTGACCATCTTCTTGTTTCTTTACGAGATGCTGTCGTGATTACTGTTAGCCCCAAATGTTTCGCAATTTGAGTTGCGACAGAACCTACACCGCCTGCACCATTAATAATTAGTAACTTCTTATCTTTATTATCTTCAGGGTTAGATGAAATATTTAGTCCTTCTAATAATGCTTCAAATGACGTCAAAGCTGTTAAAGGTAAAGCTGCTGATTCAACGTAAGATAAGTGTTCTGGTTTAATGCCCACAAGTCGTTCATCAACTAATTGATACTCTGCATTCGACCCTTGTTTCGTATTTGTGCCAGAATAATATACTTCATCACCTACGTGGAATAATTCTACTTCTTCTCCAACCGCTTCTACAACACCTACTGCATCATACCCTAATATTTTAAATTCTCCATCAGATGTATTTCTTGATTTCGTATCTATAGGATTTATACTCGCTGCTTTCACATTCACTAAAATATTTCTTCCTTTAGCTTCTGGAACTGGTATATCTCTTTCTTCAAATTCATTTGATACTTTCAAATCAAAACTGTTACTAAACCCAATTGCTTTCATCTAAAAGTCACCTCTTGTTTATAAATGTTTATGATAATAGTTATGTTCATCATCGATTTGCATGCCTAATTTTTGATATAAACGATTACCAGCTATATTTGATTTTTCGGTTTCTAAATATATTGTCTCATATCCATTTTCTTTCCCATAAGTAAATGCTTGGTTCATTAATTGCTCACCAATTCGCTGACCTCTCGCATCTGCTGTTAAAAATAAATCATTAATAATAAGTAGGTTTGACATTTTCATTGATGACAACATCTTGTATAGTTGTACAAATCCTATCACTTGCTCATTCGCTTCAGCTATAAATATAACAGCATCTTCACGAGAAACATTTCTGTATATAAATTCATACGTCGCCTTTATATCTGATTGTTGACCAAAATGGACACGATAGTCATCAAATACAGCAACAACTTTCTCTATCTCATTGAGTTGTAATCTTCGAATATTCAATCCATCACCTCATTTATCCTTAACGGTCTCCCATTACAGTTTTAGTATCAGCTTTTGCTTTCGGACGAACGACAAGTTCCCCATTACATTCTGGACAAACATAATATAAATTTTCCGCGCATTCTCTGCAGTATGTTGTTTCTTGAACACATATAAAAGCATTACTTTTCTTATGAAATTCATATCCGCATTTTTCGCAATTTGGTTTCATCTCTAAAGCCATTTCTATCACTCCATAAAAATATGTTAGTATATACATAATTATCATATCACTTTTAAGTACATAAAATGAATTTTAAGGTGTGATTATATGGAAAAAGAATTCGTAGGTAAATGTGCCAAATGCCAAACAGATATTTATTGTAATAGTGGTTTTATAGAAGCTGTCGTGCAAGAAGACAAAACATTATTATGCTTTGACTGTTCTAATGAAAAAGAGAGAAAAGAAACATAATCGTTTCTTTTCTCTCAATATTTTTATACGCCTTGATCTAATTTATCTAACATTGATTTCATCAACTTAATTTGACCAGTATGATAATTCGTATGCAATATGCCAAATGAAATTGTTTCTGCAAAAGTATCCATATTCGCTATCGGTGCTTTTCTAGATTTGTCCATTTGTTCATCAAGTGCATTTAATATTCTTTCTAGTTGTTGATTTAATATACCTTTTAATTCTTGGAAAGTTGGTTCTACACCTGTAAAATCTTGTGGTGAAGTACCTGGTGAGAATGATTTACCTAACTTTTCACCGAGGATATTACCTTCTTCACTTGTACCAAAGACAAATGATTCATTTGCCACAATTACGTGACCAAGTTGCCATTTAATATTGTTTTTCGCTAACTCCAGTTGAAAATCCGCTTGTTTCTCATCTATATCTTTGACAACATCAGATAACATACTATAAGAAATTCGGAACTGCGTTTCTATCATTTCAATTCCCTCCGTTTTTACTCAGTAATTGCAAAATAATTACCTTGCTTATCATGAAAATTAAATACTCTACCCTCAGGCATTTCTATAATATCATGACCAGTTAATCCTTGTTCTTTTAACGACTTATATAATTCATCAAAATTCGTAGCTTTAAACATTAAAGAAGGTGTTTCTAAACTTACTTCAGGACTGTACTTTTCAATAAAAGCTTTATCAAATAATACAAATGACGTTTCAGTATCTTCACTAGGTGCAATTTCTACAGACTTGAAACCTTCAGGCAACTCGTCTTCAGACTTCACAACAAAGTTCATTACATCTTTCCAAAATTCAACAGCCTTTTCTTGATCATCAACATATAACATGACTTGATGTAACTTTTCAATCATATATATCACCTTCATTCATTTATTACATTTAGAATACGCTATATACGATTCAAGTGCAAAAATAACAAAGTTTAATTTCACTCTGCATCCTTTTCATAAACCATGATGTCACCAGGCTGACAATCCAAGTATTCACATATTGCTTCAAGTGTACTAAATCTAACAGCTTTAGCTTTTCCAGTCTTTAAAATAGATAAATTTGCAATCGTAATATCCACCTCTTGAGCAAGTACAGTCAGAGAAACATGTCTCTCTTTTAATATTTCATCCAATTTAATTTTTATCATCTTGTCACCCTTAAACAGTCAAATCATGTTCTTCTTTCATTGATTCAGATTCATTATAAATCGTAAGGAAGTTTATCATCATTGAAGCAATATTCAACAATAATACCGTAGTAAACGGCGCAGTATCTAATAACTCTTTGTATGTTACATCCACTCCAATATAACTTTTCATAGAATTTAACGTACCATATATCATTATTATGATTGAAGAATAGAATATTTTATTGTAATTCCCAGAATTAAAGAAGTCCTTTTTCTTTATATTTTTTACAAATCTTAGAACAAATATAAAGAAAACTACTGTTAACAACGATTGAATAGTAAAGCATATTAAGTAATAAAATACGCCATCCTTTAAATCAAATGCTGTACTTACAGGAACTTTGATAAAGAACTTTACAAGAATAACACCTAGTATCAAAATATTAAGGATCATTGTAATTAATGTTATCGTGTAACCACGTTTTTCAGTTTTACTAATATTACTCATCGGAACCTCTCTCTTTTTATCGTTTTTCAATAAAAGTTTAACATCTTTTTTATCGTTTATCAATAAAAATTATAGTTTTTCAATAAAACGAGTTATATCAAGTACTTCTCATCCACGTTGTGTTTTATTCGTTTTTAACTTATACTCTCAGTAACAGTCTTTACTGTAATTTTACACTAGAGAGGGAGATTACCATGAGAAAAAATAATAATCGTATCCTTTTAACTACTGCCACTGAGGTCGTTTACCTTTAAGTGAAATGTATTAAGTTTATTGGTAAACGACACCAATAAAACTTAAGGAGCTATTATTGTGAAATTTAAAAAATTCATATCATACTACAGACCTTATAAACGAATTTTCGGTTTAACTTTAATTTGTTCATTACTTGTTACGGTTATAACGCTTGTAATACCATTGATTATTCGTTATATCACAGAGAATTTAATTCAACATTTCTCTGTAGCGCATGTTAAAGAAATTTACTTACTAGGTGCTGCTATGGTATTGCTCATATTGATTCAATTTTTGTGTCATATTTTTATAGATTATTATGGTCATGTTATGGGTGCAAAGATGGAGAAAGATATGAGCGAAGAGTTATATGAACATATTCAAAGCCAACCTCATCACTTTTTCGACCGAAATAGTACGGGTGGTTTGATGTCGAGATTAACGGGTGATCTTGAGAACTTATCAGAGTTATATCATCACGGTCCTGAAGATATCTTAATGTACATTATTCGTTTTATAGGTGCTGTCGTCATTCTCTTGTATATCAATGTAGAATTAACAATTGTGATGATGCTATTTATTCCTATTATGATTGTGGTTTATTGGTATTACATCAAAAAGCTCTCTTCTATCTATGAACAAGATAAAGCTACCAATGCTGAAATTCATGGATTTTTAGAAAATACGATATCAGGAATTAAAGTTACAAAATCATTTACGAATGAATCATTTGAAAGTAATCAGTATAAATCACTTAATAAAAAAGCAATTGAAATTAAAAAGAAAGTTCATAAATATGAAGCTCTATATAATGAGATTATAGGGTCAATTATTCAAGCAATGCCTGTCATCATCATTGTGCTCGGTGCATTACTAATTATGAAAAAAGAAATTTCTATCGGGGATTTGTTAGCATTTGTACTTTATGTAGGTAATATCGCAACACCTATTGAAGTACTTGTTAAGCTGTCTGTTCAATATAATGAAGGTATTTCAGGTTTTAACCGCTTCTTTAAATTAATGCAACTTAAACCGGATATAACATCAGAGAATACTCACCAACAACAAACACGACATTCAATCGGTGCTATTCAATTTGACCATGTTTACTTTCAATATGACCAAGAATATATTATCCATAATTTAAATTTAACAATCGAACCTGGTGCATATATTGCGATAGTTGGCCCATCAGGTTCAGGTAAATCAACAATCGCCAATCTGCTACCAAGATTTTACGATGTTACATCAGGATCCATAAAGATTAATCATCAAGATATTAGAACGATGCCTCTTGAAGAACTCAGACAAAAAATAGGTATCGTTCAACAAGATGTCTATATATTCTCTAGTACAGTTTATGAGAATATTAAATATGGTAATCCTGAAGCTTCAATGGATGAAATTATTCATGCATCTAAATTAGCCAATGCACATGAATTTATTCAACAACTGCCAAATGGTTATCACACACAAATTGGTGAAAAAGGTGCTAAACTTTCTGGCGGTCAAAAGCAAAGACTTAGTATCGCAAGAATGTTTCTAAAAAATCCAGAAGTCGTCATCTTAGATGAAGCCACAAGTGCTTTAGATAATTTAAGTGAGAAAGTCGTTCAACAATCATTAGAACAACTGACACTCAATCGGACTACTATCGTAATCGCCCATCGATTATCAACAATTCGAAATGCAGATAACATATACGTCCTAACAAAAGAAGGCATTATAGAATCTGGTAATCACGACACACTAATAGACAAACAAGGATACTATTATAGAATGTATATAAACGAAGGGAACTAAATATAAGCATTATAAAAGCTGAGACATCACGTCTCAGCTTATTTCAATATATCCTTTAACGCTTCTAAATGATTTATAACATATGTCGCAATATCGCCATTACTAAGATTTTGATGGTCAAAGTAACATGAATCAATACCATATTCATGCGCACCAGCAATATCAGATGTTAACGTATCTCCTATCATTAAATAATGTGACACATCATCGTCTTTAATAACATTTAAACAATGATCAAAAAATTGTTTATGAGGCTTTTCAAATCCAATTTTCTCTGAAATAAAATGATCATCAAAATAATCAAAAATACCTGCGTCATTCATGCGTTTCATCTGAGTATTATAAACACCATTAGAAGCACTATAAAGATGATAACCCGCTTCTTTCAAATAACTTAATATATCTTTCCCACCATCAACCAGCTCATGATTATCATTCAATGTCTTTCTATAAATAGCCTCTTTAGCACGCGCATCAACATTTAAATCAAATAGCTCAAAAAACTCTTTAAAGCGAGTCGTTAACACTTCATCCTTAGAAACCTTGCCCTGCTCAAGCTCTAACCATAAACGCTTGTTAATATCCTGATACTGTTTAAAATTCAATTCATTAAACACAATACCCTCAGATTCAAAAACCGCCATAATCCCTTCCCTTTCACCAGCATTAAAATCTAATAACGTATTGTCCAAATCAAATAAAATATGTTTATACATCGAAAAAACCCCTTTTAGTCTATAAGGTTATGGAATATATTATACCATTACATAAAAAAACACTCCTCGAAGTTGTTCGAGAAGTGTTGAAACCTTGATATATTTGAAATATATTAACGTTTTGAGAATTGTGGTGAACGACGAGCACCTTTAAGACCAGGTTTCTTACGTTCTTTCATACGTGGGTCACGTGTAAGTAATCCAGCGCGTTTTAATGATCCACGGTATTCTGGATCTGCTTCTAACAATGCACGTGCAATTCCGTGACGGATAGCTTGTGCTTGTCCAGTGAAACCTCCACCTTGAACGTTTACTAAAACATCGTAGTTACCTTTTGTTTCAGTTACATCAAATGGTTGGTTTAAATCTAAAATTAATGATTCAAATGGTAAGTAGTCACGTACGTCACGTTTGTTAATTGTTACGTTACCTTCACCAGGTACTAAACGTACACGTGCTACTGAATGTTTACGACGACCTGTGCCTTTATATTCAACTTGTGCCAATGTAGTATCCTCCTCTTAATTAACCACGTAACTCGTAGTTTTCAGGTTGTTGTGCAGCATGTGGATGCTCTGCACCAGCATATACGAATAATTTTTTACCTTGTTTTTCACCAAGTTTGCTCTTAGGTAACATACCTTTGATAGATGTTTCTAATAAACGAACTGGGTTTTTCTCTTTTAATTCACCAGCAGATACTGATTTTAATCCACCTGGGTGATTTGAGTGACGGTAGTAAATTTTATCTTGTTCTTTATTACCTGATAAGTAGATTTTTTCAGCGTTAATGATGATAACGTTATCTCCTGTATCAACGTGTGGTGTGTAAGTTACTTTATGTTTACCGCGTAAGATTGATGCGATTTCTGATGATAAACGACCTAACGTTTGTCCTTCAGCATCAACAACGTACCATTTGCGATCGATGTTTGCTTCATTAGCCATAAATGTTTGACGCATTATAGTGTCCTCCTAAATTTTAAAAAAGTTCTGGGTTAAGATGTATATATTAACCTGTACCAAAGCTTCATACATACATCTTATTTCCTTAGTCTGATTCCTGCTTCTATATCTTAAAACACAATAAGATTCCGGGGCTTATCGTGGTGGTGATATAAAACAATACCGTTGTCTATAATATAATTTATTTGTCTTTTTGTCAATTGGTTTTAAACATTTTCTGAAGACTTTTTATTATATATTTTGATATCATTTCCGAACTCATTAATAAGTTCTGCTTTATCTAAGTAAATTTTTTCTAAATATAGCCCATGTGCTGGTGCTGTATGTGGTACTTTGTTTCGATCTTTTTCTTCTAGAAGCTGATGAATATCATCACCGCTTCTCTTCCCTTCACCGACGAGTATTAAATAAGCAACCATTACTCTTACCATATTGTAAAGAAAGCCTGATCCTGTGACGATAAATTCAAATCCGTCATCAGTTTTAACGACTTCACTTTGATAAATTGTACGTTCTTTATTTTGTACTTCAGTCTTTTGTGAACAGAAACTTGTAAAGTCATGTGTACCTATAAAATGTTGTGCAGCTTGATTCATCAAATCAATATCAACAGGTTTCTTTTGTTGTACTTTTGTGTCGTGTTCAAATACATGTCTTTCTGGATCGATATAAACTTTATAACGATATTTCTTACCTACACAATCATACCTACAGTGAAAGTCTTCATCAATTTGTTCTACACTTTGTACATGTATATCTTTAGGCAATGCTGAATTAAAAGCATATTCCCATTTATCAGGTTTAATATTTAATGGTGTATCAAAATGGAAATACTGCTCAATAGCATGCACGCCTTTATCGGTTCTGCTTGAAGGATGTATTCTTACAAATGTTTGATGCATTCTTTTTAGAATTCTCTCAAATTCATATTGCACAGTTCGTTCATGATGTTGAATTTGAAATCCCATAAACTGTCCACCGTGATATGAAATTTTCACTAACAATCTCAAAGTCTGCACCTCAATTCCTTAATAAATATAATGCTATCGCAACAACAATAATTGTTGCGAGTCCAATACTATCTCTTAGTTTCCATTTTAATTTACGATAGGTTGTTCGTTGATTTGAAGCATTATAACCTCTAGCTTCCATAGCCACTGCTAAGTCATCTGCTCGTTTAAAAGCCGATATGAACATTGGTATGAGTAGTGGAATAATAGCTTTTAACCTGTTAAATATACTACCTGCTGTTACGTCAGATCCTCTCGATGTTTGTGCTTTTATGATTCTATCTAATTCATCCATTAATGTTGGGATAAATCTAAGGGATATGGACATCATCATTGCAAGTTCATGTACTGGGAACTTAACCTTTTTTAATGGTCTCAACATTGATTCTATTGCATCTGTTAAGCTTATCGGACTTGTTGTTAACGTCATGATTGTTGAAATCATCACTAAAAGCGCAAGTCTTAAAACAATAAATGCACCTTGTACAACACCATTTTGTTCAATTGTGAATAGCTTTAAATCAATAATGACTGGTCCGCCTTTCGTCACAATTAAATGCATGATGAACGTAAAAATAAACAGCAGCATAACAGGTGTTAGTCCTTTAATTAAGAACCAAAATCTTATTTGTGCTAAATACATAATGATTAACACGGTTAACACCATAAAGCCATAAGATGCCCATGAATTACAAAAGAATATTAATATCATAAATATAAATACATACAGCATTTTCATGCGTGAATCTAATCGATGAATAATTGTATTACCAGGTATGTATCGCCCGATTATTAACTTATCAGTCATGAGGCTTCACCTGCTTTTCATACATATCTTTAAACATCTCTTCACTTGTCGCGATTTGATCAAACTTCATATTATATTTAGCTTCAACTGCTTGTTGAAGTTTAATAATATTAGGTGGTTCAAGATGCGTTTGATTCAGAAGTTCTTTATTTGTAAAAATATTAACTGGCTTATCTTCTGCAACGATTTCTCCAGCTTTAATGACTTTAACTTCATCCGCATATTTAAGTACGATATCCATTTGGTGTGAAATTAATATAACCGTAATACCGAGATTTTCATGAATGTCATTGAAGAGTTCCATCATATCATGTTGTCCTTTCGGATCTAAGCCCACTGTAGGCTCATCAAGGACAAGTATTTCAGGTTCCATAGCTATTACACCAGCAATGGCTATTCGTCGTTTCTGACCACCTGAGAGCTCAAATGGCGATTTCTTTAATATGCTACGATCCATGTTTAACAAATCCATAAGAGATTCTGCTTTTTGAATAGCTGCTTCTTTATCCATACCGTAATTGAGCGGTCCAAAAATAATATCTTTTTCAACTGTATCTTCAAATAATTGATGTTCTGCAAATTGAAAGACGATACCTACTTTTTTACGTACAGGCGCTAATTTCTTTGATTTCGTCTTCTTCGTAATATTCGTATCACCGATTGTTAATTGTCCCTCTGTCGGCTTTAATATAGCATTTAAGTGCTGAATTAATGTTGATTTACCAGAACCTGTTTGGCCAACAATGGCATAAAATTTAGATTCTGTGAATGTCGTCGAAACTTGATTTAAAGCTCTATATTGATAAGGTGTCTTTATACTGTAGTCATAAGTAACGTGATCAAACGTTATTTTCATATTCGATTCACCAACTGTTCGAATGTTGTATATTCATAATTATGATTGAGCAAGTAGTTCATTCTCATAGCAAAAGGTAAGTCTAAGCCAATTTCAGTTAAATAGGCACCTTGCTTAAATATTTCTTCAGGTATGTCTTGTTTATAAACTTCACCTTTATTCATCACAATAATCTCATCAGCATTAACAGCTTCTTCTAAATCATGTGTAATAGAGATAACTGTTAAGTGGTGTTCACTTTGAATAGATTTAATTAAGTTCATAATACTCTCTTTACCTTCAGGATCAAGCATAGCTGTCGCTTCATCTAAAATCATAATGTCTGGTGACATAGCTAATATGCCTGCAATCGCGACACGTTGTTTCTGTCCACCTGAAAGATGACTTGGTTCGAATGTTTTCATGTCTGACATGCCAACTTCCGTTAATACCTCATCAACTATTTCATGCATTACATGATAGTCTATACTTTGATTTTCCATACCGAATGCTACATCATACTCCACTGTTGAACCAATAAATTGATTATCAGGATTTTGAAATACAATACCTACATGTCTTCTCACTTCATCAATTGTATCGTTCGACAGTAAGATGCCATCAACAACGATTTCACCTTCATAATTTTGATTAATACCCATCATTAATTTAGCAATTGTAGACTTTCCAGAACCATTATGCCCGACAATGGATGTCCACTTGCCTTTTTGTATATTAAACGAAACATCGCGAAGTGCAGCTGGTTCATTTTCATCATATTTAAATGTAACGTTCGAGAACCTAATCAAATTTTCCTGCACCATAACATTCATCCTTCAACAAGTTAATTACTATATATTTTACAGTATACATACGAAATTGTAAGCATTAATTACTTTAAACATATTACCTATTATAAAATAAAATGCAATAAAAAAAATCCGTAAAAACGGATTTAAAATAAAAAAGCGCGCACTCCACCATAGACGAGTTCACGCGATAAGTCATTCAAATGTGGTGGAGTACTCTGAGCTAGACAATATCTATGTGTGGTAAACATTATCATTGCACTCATTTGCTTTGTGTGTGTTAAATAAATTGTATTTATATAGAAATGATTGAAGTGACTTTCGTCACTCCAATAAAGAATAGATTATACTAATTCAATAATTACTGATTCAGCACCGTCACCGCGACGTGGACCAACTTTCATGATACGAGTATATCCACCTTGACGCTCTTCATAGCGTGGCGCAACATCATTGAATAATTTTTGTAATGCAGTAATTGTTTTGTCATCTTCTAAGATTTTAACGTCACGAATCGTTTGAGCAGCTCTACGACGTGAAGCTAGATCACCTTTTTTACCTAAAGTAATTAAGTTATCAACAACTTTACGAACTTCTTTAGCACGAGCTTCTGTAGTCTCGATACGTTCAGAAACGATAAGTTGAGTAGCTAAGTCACGTAACATTGCTTTACGTTGATCAGAAGTACGACCTAATTTTCTGTAACCCATGAATTAACCTCCTTTATTAGTCTTCTTTTCTTAAACCAAGACCAAGATCTTCTAATTTATATTTAACTTCTTCAAGAGACTTACGACCTAAGTTTCGAACTTTCATCATATCTGCCTCAGATTTGTCTGCTAATTCTTGTACAGAATTAATTCCTGCACGTTTTAGACAGTTATAAGAACGTACTGATAAGTCTAATTCTTCGATAGACATTTCAAGTACTTTTTCTTTTTGATCTTCTTCTTTTTCAATCATGATTTCAGCATTTTGTGCTTCATCAGTTAAGTTAACAAAAATGTTTAAGTGTTCAGTCATGATTTTAGCACCTAAAGAAACAGCTTCTTGAGGAGATAATGAACCATCTGTCCAGACATCGATTGTTAATTTATCATAATCACTACTTTGCCCTACACGTGTATTTTCAACTGTATAGTTCACACGATTTACTGGAGAATAAAGTGAGTCGATTGGAATGACACCAATTGGCAAATCACTTGTGTTATTTTGTTCAGCTAAAGCATATCCGCGACCTTTATTAGCAATTAAGCGCATCTTAAGGTGTCCACCTTTAGAAACTGTTGCAATTTTTAAATCTGGATTTAAAATTTCAACATCACTGTCATGCATGATATCTTTCGCAGTAACTTCACCTTCATCTTTAATATCGATTTCAAGTGTTTTGTCTTCTTCAGAGTAGATTTTTATAGCTAATTTCTTGATGTTCATAATGATAGTAGTAACATCCTCAACTACATTTTCAACTGCTGAGAATTCGTGAAGTACACCTTCAATTTCGATATTTTTAACTGCCGCACCTGGTAATGAAGATAATAGGATACGACGTAAGGAGTTGCCTAGTGTTGTACCATAACCACGTTCTAGCGGTTCAACAACGAACTTACCGAATGTAGAATCATCACTAACTTCTATTGTTTCAATTCTAGGTTTTTCGATTTCAATCATTTAAATATATCCTCCTTATAAACGTCGATTAAACTTTATTAATTTCTATCCAGTGACTCTTGAACATTAGAACTAACAAAAATTATACACGACGACGTTTTGGTGGACGACATCCGTTATGTGGAACTGGTGTTACGTCTTTAATTGCTGTGATTTCTAATCCAGCTGATTGTAACGCACGGATCGCTGATTCACGACCTGGGCCAGGACCTTTAACTGTTACTTCTACAGTTTTCAAACCGTGTTCCATAGCAGCTTTTGAAGCTGTTTCTGAAGCCATTTGAGCTGCAAAAGGTGTTGATTTTTTAGAACCTTTAAATCCTAACGCACCTGCTGAAGACCATGATAATGCATTACCGAAATCATCAGTGATCGTTACGATTGTATTGTTGAATGTTGAACGGATGTGAGCTACACCACTTTCAATATTCTTTTTAACTCTACGTTTACGAGAAACTTGTTTACGTGCCATTTATATGTGCCTCCTTTACTTATTATTTTTTCTTGTTCGCTACTGTTTTAACTGGTCCTTTACGCGTACGCGCATTATTCTTAGTGTTTTGACCACGAACTGGTAAACCACGACGGTGGCGAATTCCACGGTATGAAGCGATTTCCATTAAACGTTTAATGTTTAAGTTTCTTTCACGACGAAGGTCACCTTCAACTTTGTAACCATCTACAACTTCACGGATACGACCTAATTCGTCATCAGTTAAATCGCGAACACGTGTGTCTTCAGATACGTTTGCTTCTTTAAGAATTTTTTGTGCTGTTGTTTTTCCGATACCATATACGTAAGTTAACGAGATTACTACGCGTTTCTCACGTGGTACGTCAATACCTGCAATACGAGCCATTTATTTACACCTCTCTTTTATTAGCCTTGTTTTTGTTTGTGTTTTGGATTTTCACAAATCACCATTACTTTACCTTTACGACGAATAACTTTACATTTTTCGCAAATTGGTTTTACTGATGGTCTTACTTTCATCTTTGTATACCTCCTTGTATTTGGAGTGACGATTATTTATAACGATAAGTGATTCTTCCGCGTGTTAGGTCATACGGAGACATTTCAACTGTTACTTTGTCGCCAGGTAGAATTCTAATATAGTTCATACGGATTTTACCACTAACGTGTGCTAAAATTTCATGTCCATTTTCTAATTCTACTTTAAACATAGCGTTTGGTAAAGTATCTAATACTGTACCTTCTAATTCGATTACATCTTGTTTAGCCATGATCATTTCCCCCTTTTTCTATTCATTCTCGTGAAATACAAACGTATTTCATGTTTTAAAACCTGGTCCAAAATTAGAGACATACTTTAGGTGATTAAATCACATAGAATAAGCACAGGTTTATAAAATTGGGATGATTTAATACTTAAGATTTGCATTCGACAACACTTCAAATACTTATCGCTTCTTGTAATCACTCCGATTGTATTCCAAAAACCTAAATACTATCTTGATTCTTAAAATTGAACGCATTCACGCGTTCAAGAATCACCTAAAGCTAGGCGAATTCGGGGTGAAAGCGTCATTACTATAATGATTCAAGAATTTGAATAACATCTTCAGTAACATTATCAATTTGTCTAGAACCATCGATGTTTTTAAGGACACCTTGATTTTCATAGAAATCTAAAAGTGGTTTAGTTTGTTTAACATTAACACTTAAACGATTTGCTACTGTTTCAGGGTTATCATCTTCACGTTGATATAATTTACCACCATCAAGATCACAAACACCTTCAACTTTTGGCGGATTAAATACTAAATGATAAGTTGTTCCACATACTTCACAAATTCTTCTACCAGTTAAACGATTCATAAGTTCTTCTTCCGCAACTTCGATGTTGATAACAGCATCTACTTTACGATCTAAGTCACTTAAAATTTCATTTAATGCATCAGCTTGTTCAACTGTACGAGGAAAACCATCTAGTAAAAATCCTTTTTTCGCATCTTCTTCAGCTAGTCTTTCTCTAACGATACCTATAGTCACTTCATCTGGTACAAGTTCCCCGCGATCCATATAAGATTTAGCCTCTTTACCAAGGTCAGTCTCTTCTTTGATCGCTTTACGGAACATATCACCAGTTGAGATATGAGGAATAGGGTATTTCTTAACAATTTCACTCGCTTGAGTACCTTTACCTGCTCCAGGTAAACCCATTAAAATGATGTTCATAAAAACCCTCCTACTTGCTTATCGTCTTCTAAAGCCTCTATATTCACGTTGATTGAGTTGAGCTTCTAAAGTTTTCATTGTTTCAATTGCAACACCGATAACGATTAGTAAGCTAGTACCACCAACTTGTATTGCTTGAGGTAAATTCATTAACTTAATTGCTAAAATTGGAATAATAGAAATTACAGCTAAGAAAATTGATCCCACAAACGTTAAACGATAAAGCACTTTAGTGATGTATTTTTTAGTTTGATCTCCAGGTCTAATACCTGGTACATAACTACCTTGTTTTTGTAAGTTCTCTGCCATTTTTTCAGGATTAACCTGAACAAATGCATAAAAGTATGCGAAAGCTATAATTAAAATAACGTATACGATCATACCAATATTATGAGATGGATCTGCGTAATTAGTAACTGTTTGCGCCCATTCTTGATCTGGGAAGAACAATGTTAATGTCTTCGGAAGCATGAAGAATGCCATCGCAAAGATTACAGGAATTACACCAGCTGCATTAACTTTTAAAGGTAAATATGTTGCGTTTGCAGATAATGAACCACCTGCACCTTGAGTTTGACGTTTAGCATATTGAATAGGAATTTTACGAATTGCTTGAAGTACATAAACTGCACCAACAGTAAGTAAAATCATACCTACGAATAAACCAATCGCTTTTAACCAAGCCATAGTAGTATCATCTGCACCAACAAAACTTTGTTGGTAGAACTGAATCAATGAGTTTGGCATAGAAGATAAAATACCAGCGAAGATAATAATAGAAATACCATTACCAACACCAAATTGTGTTATCTGCTCACCTAACCACATTAAGAAAGCTGTTCCTGCAGTTAAAACAAGTGCTATTAACACATAATTTAAGACTGAAGTATTTTCAATTAAATTACCACCGAGCATATTATTAAATGAATACGACATACCTAAGCCTTGAACAAAGGCTAATACAATTGTGAAGTAACGTGTAAATTGATTAATCTTTTTACGACCAACTTCGCCTTGTTTAGACCACTCTGTAAACTTAGGTACAACATCCATTTGTAATAATTGCATTACGATTGAAGCAGTAATGTAAGGCATAATACCCATCGCTAAAATTGAGAAGTTCTGCAAGGCACCTCCACCGAATGTGTTAAACAAATCGGTAATACCTTGCGAACCTTTATTTTGATTAAAAGCATCTGGATTAACACCAGGAGCTGGAATGTAAGTTCCAACTTTAAATATAACGAGCATTGCTAGTGTGAATAATATCTTGTTACGAATATCTTTAGTCTTCAAAAAACTAATGATCGTTTCAAACATTAGATCACCTCATGCGTTCCGCCCTTACCTTCGATTGCTTCAATTGCTGAAGCTGAGAATTTATGAGCTTTTATTGTTAATTTCTTTTCTAATGAACCGTTTCCTAAAACTTTAACGCCAGATTTTTCAGATTTAACAACACCTGATTCTACTAATAACGCTGGTGTAACTTCAGTTCCATCTTCGAAACGATTTAATTGATCAAGATTAACAATTGCATATTCTTTACGGTTGATGTTAGTGAATCCACGTTTTGGTAAACGACGGAATAATGGTAATTGACCACCTTCGAAACCTAAACGAACACCGCCACCTGAACGTGCTTTTTGACCTTTAGTACCACGGCCACTTGTTTTACCGTTACCTGTAGCCATACCACGACCAACACGGTTACGTTCTTTACGAGCACCTTTAACTGGTTTCAATTCATGTAATTTCATTTTGGCACCTCCTTAATACTTTAGATGAATTTATTTTTCAGTAACTTTTACTAAGTGACTTACTTTGTTGATTTGCCCACGAATCGCAGGATTATCTTCAACTACTACAGTTGAGTTTGTTTTTTTAAGTCCTAGCGCTTGAACTGTCTTACGTTGAGTTTCAGGACGACCAATAACGCTACGAGTGAGGGTAATTTCTAATTTAGCCATAGTGTTTGTTCCCTCCTTAATTTAATAATTCTTCTACTGATTTACCGCGTAGACTAGCTACTTCTTCGGCATTTTTAAGTTCTTTAAGTCCTTCAATTGTAGCACGAACCATGTTGATTGGTGTGTTAGAACCTAATGATTTACTTAAGATATCAGTGATACCAGCAAGTTCTAATACGGCACGAACTGGTCCACCTGCAATAACACCTGTACCAGGTGCTGCTGGTTTAATTAAAACACGACCTGCACCAAAACGTCCAATAACTTGGTGAGGAGTTGTTCCTTCAACACGTGGAACTGTTACTAAGTCTTTCTTAGCATCTTCTACTGCTTTTTTAATTGCTTCAGGTACCTCTTGAGCTTTACCAGTACCGAAACCTACGCGACCATTTTTATCTCCAACAACTACTAAAGCTGTAAAACGGAAACGACGACCACCTTTAACTACTTTAGCTACACGGTTAATCGTAACTACGCGCTCTTCAAATTCTTTAACTTCTTGTTCTTTACGACGCATGAGTGTCCCTCCTTTAAATTAAAATTGAAGTCCGTTTTCACGAGCTGCATCAGCTAATGCTTTGATACGTCCGTGGTATAAATATCCTCCACGATCAAATACTACAGCGTCAACGCCTTTTTCAGCGGCACGTTTTGCAACGATTTCGCCTACTTTAGCAGCTGCTTCTACATTACCTGATTGCTCTAGGTTAAATTCTTTATCTACAGTTGATGCTTGAGCGATTGTTACACCGTTTAAGTCATCAATTACTTGAGCATAAATATGTTTGTTTGAACGATATACGTTTAAACGTGGCTTTTCGCTTGTTCCAGCTAATTTAGCACGTACGCGAGCATGTCTTTTCAAACGAACTTTATTTTTGTCGATTTTAGCGATCATGTTAGTGCTCCTTTCTTATCTTAATGATTACTTACCAGTTTTACCTTCTTTACGACGAACATATTCGCCTTCGTAACGAATACCTTTACCTTTGTAAGGTTCTGGTGGACGGATTGAACGGATATAAGATGCAATTGCACCAACACGTTCTTTTGAAATACCTTCTACTTTAACTTTAGTGTTTTTCTCTACTGATAATGTGATTCCATCTTCAGCAACGATTTCTACAGGGTGAGAATAACCAACGTTTAAGATGATATTTTTACCTTGCATTTGGGCACGGTAACCAACACCAATAAGTTCTAAGTTTTTCTCGAAACCTTTAGATACACCTTCAATCATGTTAGCGATTAACGCACGAGTTGTACCATGGATTGTTTTATGTTCTTTAGAGTCAGATGGACGTACAACTTCTAAGCTGTTGTCCTCTTGTTTATATGTCATTTCTTCATTAAAAGTACTAGTTAATTCACCTTTAGATCCTTTAACTGTTACTGTGTTACCTTCGATAGTAACTGTAACGTCTGAAGGGATTTCAATAATTTTCTTACCTACACGGCTCATTATGTGGGCACCTCCTTATAATTTTATAATTACCAGATATAAGCTAATACTTCTCCACCGATTCCACGTTGTCTAGCATCTTTATCAGTTAAAACACCTTCAGATGTAGAAACAAGTGCAATACCTAAACCGTTAAGAACTTTTGGAAGTTCGTCAGCTTTAGCATAAACACGTAAACCTGGTTTAGAAATACGTTTTAATCCTGTGATAACGCGCTCGTTGTTTTGACCATATTTAAGGAACATACGGATAACACCTTGCTTATCATCTTCGATATATTCTACGCTTTTTACGAATCCTTCTTTTTTAAGGATTTCAGCGATTTCTTTTTTAATGTTTGATGCAGGTAACTCTAATTTTTCGTGACGTACCATGTTTGCGTTACGCACGCGAGTTAACATATCTGCAATTGGATCTGACATTGTCATTTGTGTTTCCTCCTTTCATTCTTTTGAGTTTACCAGCTAGCTTTACGTACGCCAGGGATTTGGCCTTTGTATGCTAGTTCACGGAAACAAATACGGCAAAGTTTGAATTTACGATATACTGAGTGTGGACGTCCACAACGTTCACAACGAGTGTATTCACGAACTCCGAATTTTTGTTTACGTTGTTGTTTAGCGATCATTGATTTTTTAGCCACTTAATTAGCCTCCTTTATAATTAGAGATTACTTTTGAAATGGCATACCGAATTGTGTTAACAATTCACGAGCTTCCTCGTCAGTGTTAGCAGTTGTAACGATAACGATATCCATTCCTCGTACTTTACTTACTTTATCATAGTCGATTTCAGGGAAAATTAATTGTTCCTTAACACCTAAAGTGTAATTTCCACGACCGTCGAATGCTTTTTTAGAGATACCACGGAAGTCACGTACACGTGGTAATGAAACTGAGATTAATTTATCAAAGAATTCATACATTCTTTCTCCACGTAATGTAACTTTTGCACCGATTGGCATACCTTCACGAAGACGGAAAGTCGCAATAGATTTTTTAGCTTTAGTTACTAATGGTTTTTGACCAGTGATTGCTTGAAGTTCTTCAACTGCAGAGTCTAAAACTTTAGAGTTTTGAACTGCATCACCGATACCCATATTTACAACTATTTTTTCGATTTTTGGTACTTCCATAACTGAACTATAGTTAAATTTCTTAACTAACTCAGCAGAAATTTCATTATTAAACTTTTCTTTTAAACGTGTCAAAGTGGATCCTCCTTTCACTTAATAATTATTCTTTTGATGATTTGATTTCTTCGCCAGATTTTTTAGCGATACGAACTTTTTTACCATCTACTACTTTGAATCCAACACGAGTTGGCTCATTTGTCTTAGGATCAAGTAATTGAACGTTTGATACGTGGATAGTACCTTCTGTTTCTAAGATACCACCTTCTGGATTGAACTGAGTTGGTTTTTGGTGTTTTTTAATGATGTTAACACCTTCTACAACTACGCGTTCTTTCTTAGGTAATGCTTCTAAAACTTTACCAGTTTTACCTTTATCTTTACCTGAGATAACGATTACGTTGTCACCTTTACGTACGTGCATGTGTAGGCACCTCCTTAGGAATTTTGTTTTTTATCATTATAGATTAAAGTACCTCTGGCGCTAGAGAAACGATCTTCATGAAGTTACCTTCACGTAATTCACGCGCTACAGGACCGAATATACGTGTACCACGTGGACCTTTGTCATCACGGATGATTACACATGCATTTTCGTCAAATTTGATGTAAGAGCCATCTTCACGACGTACACCTGATTTAGTACGTACAACAACAGCTTTAACAACTTCACCTTTTTTAACAACGCCACCTGGTGTAGCATTTTTAACAGTAACGACGATTACATCACCAATGTTAGCTGTCTTACGACCAGATCCGCCTAAAACTTTAATTGTTAATACTTCACGAGCACCAGAGTTGTCTGCTACTTTTAAACGTGTTTCTTGTTGGATCATCTTTGTTTGACCTCCCTTATCTTTATACTTCTATTAAATAATTACTGATTCTTCAACGATTTCAACTAGACGGAAACGTTTAGTTGATGATAAAGGACGTGTTTCTGCAATCTTAACGATATCGCCCATTTTTGCTGAATTGTTTTCATCATGCGTTTTATATTTTTTTGAATATTTTACGCGTTTACCATATAATTTATGAGTTTTGTATGTTTCAACAACTACTGTAATAGTTTTATCCATTTTATCTGAAACTACTTTACCAACGTAAACTTTGCGGTCATTTCTTTCACTCACAGTAATGAACCTCCTCTACTTGATTATTTATTATCTGCTGCTTTCTCTTCTTCGATTTCTCTTTCGCGAACGATTGTTTTTAGACGTGCAATCGTCTTTTTAACTTTTCGAATGTTAGCAGTCTCTTCAAGTTGACCAGTTGCTAACTGAAAGCGTAAGTTGAATAATTGCTCTTTAGCTTCTTTGATTTCTTTTTCAATTTCAGTAGTGGTTAAATTTCTGATATCCTTAGCTTTCATTTGTGTCACCACCCAATTCTTCACGTTTTACAAACTTAGATTTAACTGGAAGTTTGTGTGCTGCAAGACGTAATGCTTCACGTGCAACTTCTTCTTGAACACCTGCAACTTCGAACAAGATACGTCCTGGTTTAACTACTGCTACCCATCCTTCAACTGCACCTTTACCTGAACCCATACGTACTTCTAAAGGTTTTTTAGTATATGGTGTATGTGGGAATATTTTGATCCATACTTTTCCGCCACGTTTCATGTAACGTGTCATTGCGATACGAGCTGATTCGATTTGACGAGAAGTAATCCAAGCTGCTGTTTGAGCTTGTAAACCGTACTCACCAAATGTTACTTCATTTCCGCCTTTTGAACGACCAGTTGTTTTTGGACGATGTTGACGACGGAATTTAACACGCTTTGGTAATAACATTATTATTTTCCTCCTTCACTAGACTTCTTTGTAGGAAGAACTTCTCCACGGTAGATCCATACTTTAACACCTAATTTACCGTAAGTAGTGTCGGCTTCTTCATGTGCGAAATCAATGTCTGCACGTAATGTATGAAGTGGAACAGTTCCTTCTGAATATTGTTCTGCACGAGCGATATCTGCGCCACCTAAACGACCAGATACTTGAGTTTTGATACCTTTAGCTCCCAATTTCATTGCACGTTGGATAGCTTGTTTTTGAGCACGACGGAAAGATACACGGTTTTCTAATTGACGAGCAATGTTATTTGCTACCAATGTTGCATCTAAATCAACTTTTTTGATTTCGATAACGTTGATGTGTACTTTTTTGTTAGTCAATGCGTTTAATTTGTTACGTAATTTTTCAATTTCTGAACCGCCTTTACCAATAACCATACCTGGTTTACCAGTGTGGATAGCGATATTGATACGGTTTGCTGCACGTTCAATTTCAACACTTGAAACTGAAGCTTCTTTTAATGCTTCTGCGATATATTTACGAACTTTTAAGTCTTCATGTAAAAGTGTTGCGAAGTCTTTACCTGCATACCACTTTGCTTCCCAGTCACGAATTACACCGACACGAAGTCCGATTGGATTAATTTTTTGACCCACTATATTCCCTCCTTAATGATTTAGTTAATTATGCTTCTTTAACTTCTTTAGCTTCTTTTTCGCCAACTACGATTGTAATGTGGCTAGTACGTTTGTTAATCGCACTTGCACGACCTTGTGCACGTGGACGGAAACGTTTCAATGTAGGTCCTTCATTAGCGTAAGCTTCTTTTACTACTAATGTGTCAGGATTTAAATCATAGTTATGTTCTGCATTTGCTAATGCTGACATTAATAATTTTTCAACAACAGGTGATGTTGCTTTGTTTGTTAATTTTAAGATGGCAATTGCTTCTGCCACTTCTTTACCTCTAATAAGATCTAAAACTAATCTCACTTTACGAGGTGCGATTCTTATTGTTCTAGCAACCGCTTTTGCTTCCATTGTGACTTCCTCCTCTTTTTAGAAATTAGCGTTTAGTCTTTTTGTCGTCTGCAGCATGACCTTTATAAGTACGTGTAGGTGCAAACTCTCCTAATTTATGTCCAACCATATCTTCAGTAATGAAAACTGGCACATGTTTACGACCATCATATACTGCTATTGTATGTCCGATGAAGTTAGGAAATACTGTTGAACGACGAGACCATGTTTTAATAACTGATTTTTTTTCACCTTCGTTTTGAGCTTCAACTTTTTTCATTAAATGATCATCAACGAAAGGTCCTTTTTTAAGACTACGAGCCATTATGGCGCCTCCCTTCTTATTTAATGCGCGCGGCATCTAAGCCGCACACGTAAATAAGGTATTATTATTTTTTCTTACGACCACGAACGATAAATTTAGATGAACGTTGGTTTTGTTTACGAGTTTTCTTACCAAGTGTTGGTTTGCCCCATGGAGACATTGGTGATTTAAGACCGATTGGTGTACGACCTTCACCACCACCGTGAGGGTGATCGTTAGGGTTCATTACAGAACCACGAACTGTAGGACGTTTACCCATCCATCTAGAACGACCAGCTTTACCAATTGTGATTAATTCGTGTTGTTCGTTACCAACTTGACCGATTGTTGCACGACAAGTAGATAAGATCATACGAACTTCACCTGATTTAAGACGAACTAGTACGTATTTACCTTCTTTACCAAGTACTTGAGCACTTGTACCAGCTGAACGGACTAATTGTCCACCTTTACCTGGTTTTAATTCGATGTTGTGAATTGTAGTACCAACTGGGATATCAGTTAATGCTAATGCATTACCTACTTTGATATCTGCATCTGGACCATTGAATACTTCTTGTCCTACTTTTAATCCTTTAGGAGCAATGATATATCTTTTTTCACCATCTGCGTATACTAATAATGCGATATTAGCTGAACGGTTTGGATCATACTCGATAGTTGCTACTTTAGCAGGAATTCCATCTTTGTTACGTTTGAAATCAATTACACGGTATTGACGTTTATGACCGCCACCTCTGTGACGAACTGTCAATTTACCTTGGTTGTTACGTCCCGCTTTTCTCGGAAGCGGTTGTAATAAAGACTTTTCAGGAGTCGTTGATGTAATTTCAGCGAAGTCTGAAGATGTCATATTACGACGACCATTTGTAATTGGCTTATACTTTTTAAGAGCCATTGTCGTTTTACCTCCTTAATGGTAATTGTTTTTAGTTAAATAGGTCTATTGAAGAACCTTCTTTTAGAGTTACGATTGCTTTACGACGTTTGTTAGTGAAACCATTGTAACGACCAACACGTTTAGCTTTTGCTTTAACGTTCATGATATTTACTGTATCAACTTTCACGTCGAAAATTTCTTCGATTGCGATTTTTACTTGTGTTTTGTTTGCACGTGTATCTACATCAAATGTGTATTTATCTAAAGCCATATCTGATGAAGATTTTTCTGTGATTACGGGGCGCTTAATAACATCTCTTGCTTCCATTATGCGAGCACCTCCTCTACTTTATCCACTGCTGCTTTAGTTATTACGACTTTACTAGAATCTAAGATATCTAATACGTTTAAGCTTTGAGCGTCGATAACTTTAACACCTGGAATGTTACGAGCTGATAATTCAACGTTGCTGTCTACAGTATCAACGATGAATAAAACTTTCTTAGAAAGTTCTAAGTTGCTCATTACATTTTTGAATTCTTTTGTTTTAGGCGCATCAAAGTTGAATGCTTCTAAAACTGTTAATTCGTTACCACTTACTTTTGAAGATAATGCAGAACGTAATGCTAAACGACGCATTTTCTTAGGCATTTTGTAAGAATAACTTCTTGGTGTAGGACCGAATACGATACCACCACCACGCCATTGTGGCGCACGGATTGTACCTTGACGAGCACGACCTGTACCTTTTTGTTTCCAAGGTTTACGTCCACCACCACGAACTGCTGAACGATTTTTAACTGCGTGAGTACCTTGGCGTAATGAAGCACGTTGTAAGTTGACTGCTTCGAATAATACGTGTTGGTTTGGTTCGATACCAAATACACTATCATTTAATTCGATAGAACCTGATTTTGATCCATCTACTTTTAATACATCAATATTAGCCATAATGTTGTTTCCTCCTTTCACCTAAATAATTATTTATTACCTTTTTTAATTGAAGTTGTAAGTTTTACTAAACCTTTTTTAGGACCTGGCACGTTACCTTTAACTAAAATTACGTTATTTTCTGCATCAACTTTAACTACTTCTAAGTTTTGCATAGTAACTGTGTTTCCGCCCATACGGCCTGGTAATTCTTTGCCTTTAAATACTTTAGAAGCATCTGAAGCCATACCCATTGAACCAGAGCCTCTGTGGTAATGAGAACCGTGACTCATTGGTCCACGAGAGAAACCGTGGCGTTTAATAGAGCCTTGGAAACCTTTACCTTTTGAAACGCCTGTTGCATCAATAATGTCTCCTGCTTGGAAAGTATCTACAGTGACTTCTTGACCTACCTCGTAAGCTGAAACATCAATGTTTCTGAATTCACGAGTGAAGCGCTTAGGTGCTGTACCTGCTTTTTTAGCATGGCCTTCAGCAGCTTTAGTAGCATATTTGTTAGATTTACGATCTTTTTTATATGCTTGTTTGTCTTCAAAACCGATTTGAACAGCGTTGTAGCCATCTACTTCTTCAGTTTTAGTTTGTAATACTACGTTTTGACTAGCTTCTACTACAGTAACTGGTATTAATTCACCGTTTTCTGCGAATACTTGAGTCATTCCAATTTTTCTTCCTAAGATTCCTTTGGTCATCGAAAGTCGCACCTCCTGTTATTTTAATGAATTATAATTTGATTTCGATGTCTACACCTGATGGTAAGTTTAAGCCCATAAGAGCATCAACTGTTTTTGGTGTAGGGTTAAGAATGTCGATTAAACGTTTATGCGTACGTTGTTCGAATTGTTCACGTGAGTCTTTGTACTTATGAACGGCACGGATTACAGTATAAACTGATTTCTCAGTTGGTAATGGAATCGGACCAGACACTTGAGCTCCTGAACGTTTAGCTGTTTCAACAATTTTCTCTGCTGATTGATCGATCATGCGGTGATCATACGCTTTTAAACGGATACGAATTTTTTGTTTTGCCATAATTTTCCCTCCTTGTTCGTCTACTTTATAGTGATAGACTTCTCCACGAAAACTCTCTTACACACCGCCATGGCAAAGCGGCCGGGTGTGTCAGTAACCTCTCGCTTCATCGCTTCTTAAAGTCCAACATTAGATATGATACATGATTTATTTCTATTAATCAATAGATAACCATATATTTTTTCTAATTTCATCTAACACATACCCAAGTATTATAACGGATTATGTGCTCTTTTTCAATAGGTAAAATTTAAATAGATAATTTGTAATCAAAATGTTATAATATAACAAGCAATTTTAACTAGGTGGTGAAATCATGAAAAGAGGAATTAAATCAGTTTTGCTAGTTCTTTCTATTATATTAGTTGTATCTGAGTTATTATTAGCCATTCCTTTTCTAGGTGGAGGAATCGTTCTTTCAACTGGTTATAATGCTTTGGTACTTAATGGAACGTTATACTTTATTACGACACTTATCCTATTAATAGATAACCAGAATTCTGTTAAAGTAATATTCGTTATTCCATTAATCGGACTAATCGCTAGCTTTGTTGCAATCATTCCTATCATTGGCTGGTTATTACATATCGTAATGGTCGTTTTAATGATCATCTTCTTATTTACGATTATAATTGCGCCAGTATATATCCCATCTAAATATTACAAGACTACTTATAAAAGTTAATATATAAATAGAAAACCACGAGACTTCATTAAATGAAATCTCGTGGCTTTTTTATTATGCATGTACAAATACAAAGTAAGCGACAAAGACGAAGAATAAACCGTACATAATTGGGTGAATTTCTTTATGTCTTTTTGCTACGATCATTGTGATTGGATAGAATATAAATCCGCACGCAATACCTGTTGCAATTGAATATGTTAAAGGCATCATAATCATTGTTAAGAAAGCTGGTACTGCTATCTCAAATTTTTGCCAATCAATTTTACCTAAGTTACTAACCATCAATACACCTACTATAACAAGCGCTGGTGCTGTAACCGCACTTGTAACAACTGCCATTAATGGTGAGAATAATAATGCTGCTAAGAAACAAATACCTGTTACAACACTTGCGAATCCTGTACGTGCACCAACTGCAACACCTGCACTAGATTCTATATAACTTGTTGTAGTTGAAGTACCAAATATTGCACCTACAATTGTTGCTAATGAATCAGAGAATAATGCTTTACCTGCTCTCGGTAATTTATTATCTTTCATTAAACCAGCTTGGTTTGCAACTGCAACTAACGTTCCTGCAGTATCAAAGAAATCTATAAATAAGAAAGTTAAAACGACAATTAAGAATTGTACATTAAATATAGTAGATAAATCACCAAACGCTTCGAATGCTGCACCAAATGTTGGTGATACACTTGGTACTTTGCCTACTATACTATCTGGCATTGCAATTAATCCTGTAATTAATCCCGCAATAGCTGTTAAGACCATTCCGATGAAAATTGCTCCTGGTAATTTTTTAGCCATTAATATAATAGTAATGATAATACCAAATACTGCTAATAGTACTTCTGGATTATGCATTGTTCCAAGTGTAACTAAAGTTGAATCTTCTTTTTTAACAATACCTGCACCTTGTAAACCTACAAAGGTAATAAACAATCCTATACCGGCAGATACAGCCATCTTTAATTCAAATGGTATTGCATTGATAATAACCTCTCGTAAACCACTCATCGTTAATATCGCAAATATAACACCTGAGAATAGTACGCCCGTTAAACCAGTTTGCCATGGAATACCCATTGTAAGCACAACTGTAAACGCGAAAAATGCATTTAATCCCATACCTGGTGCTAAAGCTATCGGGTATTTCGCAATGATACCCATAAATAAACAACCAACTAGTGCTGCTAATGCTGTAGCAACAAACACAGAACCTTGGTCCATTCTCATTGAATCAGGTACATTTTCAACACTTGCCAAACTTAACATTGATGGGTTAACTGCTAATATGTATGCCATAGATAAGAATGTTGTTAAACCACCAAGAATTTCTCTTTTATAATTTGTTCCCAATTCATCAAACTTAAAGTAACGTTTCATCATAAGACTCCTTTATTAATTTCAACACTGTACATTGTATTACTGGGAACATCAAAAATCAATACTTTTTACGAACATTTATATAATTAAATTTATTTATGTTCGTGTTATAGTTCGGTTTTTACGCTTTATAATCCGTGACAGTACGCTTCTAGCCAACTCTATTGCTGCTAAAAGATTAAAAAAACTGAGACATCACACGATGTCCCAGTCTCTATACTTATTAAGTTAGAACTTCAATCCTTTTAAAGCATCTTTAAATGGATTGTTTTCTACTTCTTCAGTTTGCATATATTTCTTCATTTCTTTTTTGCCTATTTTGCCTGATTTTCTATTTTTAAGTCTTTCGTCCATATGCTCTTGTGTTTCTGTATGGCCACACACACATCTATAAGTTGCTTTTTTACCTGTTCCATACAGTGTAAGTTTCTTCTTACAGTTTGGACATCTGGCATTTGTTTGTCTTTGTTGATTCTTCTTAGTCTTACATGTTGGATCTTGACACACGAGCATTTGACCATTTTTCGTTTTAACTTTAAGCATAAATTTACCACAAGTCGGACACTCAGTCGTTGTGATATTATCATGCTTGAATTTATCATCACTTTCTTTAATATCCGCAATGATTTCTCTCGTGAAGTTTCTCATTTCATTCATGAATTTATTTTTAGAATAATTTCCTTTTTCGATTTGAGTTAACTTCATTTCCCAATCTGCTGTTAATTCTGGTGATGTCAGTTGTTCAGGTGCTAAGTTTAATAATTGTTTACCTTTAGGCGTAATCTTAATTTTACCTTGCACCGCTTCTATTACATTAGAACTATATAACTTCTCGATGATATCCGCTCTTGTCGCAACTGTTCCGATACCACCTGTTTCATTTAAAGTTTGAGCCATTTTCTTATCTTTAAGTTTAAAGAAATGATGTGGTGATTCCATCGCTTTAAGTAAAGTTCCTTCATTGAAATACGCAGGCGGTTCTGTATCTTTACTAACGACATTCACTTTTTGTATGTTCACATGCTGCTGTTCTTCAAAAGGCAAAGCTTTCACATGCGTCTTTTCTTCATATAGTTCTTTAAAGCCTAATTCAACTGCTACTTCTTGTGTCAGTTTAAAAGTTTCCCCTTCACATGTTAATGTCACAGTTGTTTCTTCATATTGATATGGTGGTAATAATACTTCTAAAAATCTTTCAGCCACTAGCATATAAATTTTCTGTTCTCTAGGAGATAACTGATCAAAGTTAGGTCTCACTTCTGTTGGTACAATCGCATGGTGGTCTGAAACTTTCTTATTATCAACAAAATGTTTACCCGCTCTAATTGGTTTTTTAAGCAATGGTACAGCATGTGATTTAAGTGGTGTAGCACTTAATGATGATACGCGTTCTTTCAGAGAAGAAACCATATCATCTGTTAAGTAGTTAGAATCTGTTCTAGGATAAGTCAGTACTTTATGTTGTTCGTACAATGCTTGCATTGTATTCAACGTTTCTTTCGCACTCATTTTATAACGTTGATAAGCTGTTTGTTGCAAACTTGTAAGATCGTATAACTTTTGAGGATACTTTGTTTTTTTCTTCTTCGTGATATTTTGGATAATACCCTTTTTATTTTGAACTTTTTGTTTAACTTGCTCTATTAAATCAGCATCAAATGTTTTATCTCCACTCTTACTCAACCATTTAAATTTATAACCTTCTACTTCAATATTCATCTGATAATACTTTTCAGGTTTAAATGATTGAATTTCTTGTTGTCTCATTTGTACAAGATTTAAAGTTGGTGTTTGTACACGACCACATGATAATTGCGCGTCATATTTCGTTGTTAAAGCTCTAGTCGCATTTATACCAACAATCCAATCCGCTTCACTTCTACATAATGCGGCTTGATATAAATTGTTGTATGCTTCACCAGGTTTTAAATTTTGAAAGCCTGCTTTAATTGCTTTTTCAGTAACTGAACTGATCCATAATCGCTTAATTTGCTTTTTAACTTTTGCTTTTTCAATAATTAATCTTGCAACAAGTTCACCTTCCCTACCAGCATCTGTCGCAATAATAATTGAATTCACATCGTCTCGCTTCATCAAATGTTGAACCGTGTTAAATTGGCTTCTTGTTTTCTTAATTACAACATGTTTCATATAGTCAGGAATAATTGGTAAGACATTTAAATTCCATTCTTTAAATTTCTTGTCGTACTCTTCAGGCGTAGCATTCGTTACAAGATGTCCTAATGCCCAAGTAACGATATAATTTTTATTTTCAAAGTAACCTTTCTTCTGATCATGAATACCTAATGCTTTAGCGATATCACGACCTACTGAAGGTTTTTCTGCAAGAACTAATGCTTTCATTTCTTTTCACCCATTCTTTTTTACATTCGTACTATTATAACATGAATAAAAAGTGTTCTAAAGGCATGAAAAACTTTTATAAATTTTCGATTAATCGTATAATGGAATAAAATAATCGTTGAATATTAAAGGAGTGACTATCATGCAAATACTGCCTCTTAAAGAAATCGATCCGATAGCTTCTTATTTACACGAAAAAAACAGGCAAGAAACTAATTACGTGACACATATACCTCAGTCAATAGAAGAGATTAAGAATGACTTAAGCCATAAATTTGATGAAACCACCTTCTACTATATAGAAGATCATGACACCATTACCGGGATATTAGGATTTGAGCGTATAGATGACGAGACTTCAAATGTATGGGGGCCAATCGTTAATGATACAAATGAGGAAACGTTAAACGCTTTAAAAGAAATATGGGAAACACTTTTAAACGATCATCCAAACATTAAATATTGCCACATTTCGCTACATAAAGATCACATTTTAAATAATAGTAAACTGAAAAGACTACATGCGGGATATGTAGAAACACAATATACATTAGAAATTCAACAACCACCTTTACCAATTGATAAGCAACACCAAATGACGCCATACAGCAAACCTTATTACTATGCCTTTAATAAATTGCATTCCAATAGTTTCAAACATAGTGATATAAGTGCTGATGATATTATAGATTCATTAGATGATAATCATGCACTTTATTTATATATAGCTGAAGGCCTTGTTAAAGGCTATATCTATCTATCCATAGACATACCTGAGAAGTTAGCAACTATTCCTAATTTAGCCTCTCACCATGATTACAGAAAACAAGGCATCGCGTTTCAAATGATTCATTTCGCGACGACAGAAGCGTTTAATCATCAAGATGTCGAAACAGTTCGTATTTATGTAGTTAGTAAAAAGCATGAACAAATACAATTATTATATGAAAAAGTCGGTTTCCACATCGTCAATGAAACACATCATTTTAAATATGTGAGACCATACGATGTTTAACTTTTAAACTAAGTCCCATGAATGTTTATTGAGCATTCATGGGACTTTTTTAACAGTAAAATTACATTGTGAGCTATATGTTTTACAATAAAAAAGTTTCGGGCGTATAATACTTGGGTAGTTTAAATAATACAAATAAATAGAGAAAGCGAGTCTTGTGTATGGAATACCTTATAGCGCTATTACCAGCATTGTTCTGGGGAAGCGTCGTATTAATCAATGTTAAAGTTGGTGGAGGTCCTTATAACCAAATCTTAGGTACAACAATCGGGGCTTTCATCATCGGTTTATGTCTATTCTTCTTTGGTGATGTGCACTTTACATTCACTACAATTATTATCGGTATGATTTCAGGTGCTTTCTGGGCACTTGGACAAGGATTTCAACTTAGAAGTGTAGACTTAATTGGCGTTTCAATAACGATGCCTATATCTACAGGCTTACAATTACTTGGAACAACATTATTCAGTGCTGCATTTTTAGGAGAATGGTCAACAGGTACGCAAGTTGCACTTGGCCTATCAGGTTTAGTGTTACTGATTATCGGTGTAATATTTACATCTGTTCAGAAAAAAGGTTCTGGAAACAGTGGAAATACTAAAAAGCTTGGTAAAGCTATTCCAATATTACTCATCTCTACTGTCGGTTATGTCGTATACGTTGTAATCGGCCAAGTATTCGGTGTTGAAGGTTGGGATGCACTATTTCCACAATCTATAGGTATGGTAATTGGGGGTATCATTTTATCATTCAAACATAAACCTACTGTTAAACATACGTCACTCAACTTATTGCCAGGGATTGTATGGGCATTAGGTAATATGTTCCTATTCATTTCACAACCAAAAGTTGGTGTCGGAACGAGCTTTTCATTCTCACAAATGTTAGTAATCGTTTCTACTTTAGGTGGTATTTACCTATTAGGCGAACAAAAAACAAAACGTCAAATGACATTTATTTGGATAGGTATCGTGTTAATCATTATTGCAGCATTCATTATTGGTGCAGCTAAAGGGTAAACTCAATATATAAAAATAGGAGTGTTTAATATGTATGAAGATTTAAAAGATAAAGTTGTGATTGTCACTGGTGGTAACAGTGGTATTGGTAAAGCAACTGCTGAACGATTTGGTAAAGAAGGATCAAAAGTTGTTATTGGATATTTAGATCACGTTGAAGAAGCTGAAAAAATCGTTCAATCTATTAAAGATTCTGGTGCTGATGCGGTTGCAATTAAAGCAGACGTTTCAGTCGAGGCAGATATCAAGAACTTGATTCAACAAACACACGAAACATTTGGTCGTATAGATGTGTTAATCAATAATGCTGGTTTCGAAAAACCAATTCCATCTCATGAAATGAGTTTAGAAGAATGGTCTAAAGTTATCGATATCAACTTAACAGGTGCTTTTATTGGTAGTAGAGAAGTTATCAATTACTATTTAGAGCATGATATTAAAGGTCAAATCATCAATACTGCAAGTGTGCATGATGTTATTCCTTGGCCAAACTACGTCAATTACGCAGCAAGTAAAGGCGGCTTAAAATTGATGATGGAAACTTTATCTATGGAATACGGTAAAAATGGTATAAGAATTAATAATGTTTCTCCAGGGGCTATTGTTACAGAACATACTCGCGAAAAATTCTCTGACCCTGCAACACGCGAAGAAACATTAGAAATGATTCCACTACATGAAATTGGTGAAGCGGATCAAGTTGCAAATATTAATGCATTCCTAGCTTCAGAACAAGCAAGTTACATTCACGGTACAACAATATATGTTGATGGCGGAATGACAAACTACCCTGCTTTCATGGGCGGTAAAGGTTAATATATAACAAAAAGCGTTTGGATGCGAAATCCAAACGCTTTTTTTGTGTTTAATTAAACAAAGAAAAATTGATATACATATAAAATGACGATTGATATGACAATACTTAAATTAGTAGCCATGCCGACTATAGGTAAGGTCTTATATTTAAATGTAATGGCATAAGACAGTACTGAAACACCTATAGGTAATAACCAACCAATAAGTAACGTCGTTTTGATCATTGGGTCATCAACAGGTAAGAAGAAATGAACAAGTAATCCCATTAATAAACCAAAGCCATAATGAAATGCTAAGTATTTAACAACAATCGGTAAGTATGCTTTTTCGATTTTAAAATTCAAGAATAAACCTAATAAGATCATGGATAATGGCATATTCGCATTTGCAATAATTTCAAAGAAATCTATCGCTTTGTCAGGTACTTTAATGCTCATTATATTTAAGATAAACATAATCATATATGTCATAAGTGGAACGGTCTTTAATAAATTTAAACCCATTCGTTTAAAGTCAAATTGATCGCCACCATCGTTGAAGTAACTACCAACAAAATATGTTACACCGAACATAATGATAGCTGTACCAATGTCTAACATACCAAAGTATAATAAACCATTTTTTGGCCAAATTTGTGCGACTAATGGATATGCAAACAGTCCAATATTAACTGAAGCGGCCATCATGCCCACAGTACCTCTTATTTGATTATTATATTTTTTCTTGAATAACCATATGATTAGTAGCTTTGCTATAATGCCATATAATAGCATTAATATAGGAAGCCATCCTAAAGATAAACCTAAATCAGATCCATTTAAATTTACAATCACTAATGAAGGCAAAGTAACATTTAGTACAAGTGTTGCAAGTACATTACCATCAGAAGCTTTAAAGAATTTAAGCTTCTTTAGAACGTATCCTAAAGCAATTAATAAAATAATCATTATAAATTTTTCTGTCACTTTATCACTTCTCTCATTAAACTCACATTTATCTATATTAACAACAGTTTAACTTCTATGCACACTTTTTGTTTGAAATATTAATAAATTATACTAAAATTAGTTTAGTTATATTTAATAATATCATCAAATCTTACATCAATGACTTTGGCTAAATCTGCTGGATCAAGTTCAATCTGATAGCCACGTTTACCTGCACTTACGATAAACGTAGATAATGATTCTGCATTGATATCAATTACGGTTTGATATGTTTTTTTCATACCAATTGGAGAACAACCACCTCTTACATACCCTGTAACTTTGGTGAGTTGATCAAGTGGTAAGAGTTCTAATTTTTTCTGACCAACAGCTTTACTAGCTTTTTTCATATCAAGATGTTGAACGACTGGAATAACAAAGATGAAATATTCGCGATTCCCATTTGTTAATACAAGCGTCTTATACACTTGATGTTCTGGTTTCTGAATTAATTGCGCAACTTCATGACCATCTAAATGATCTTTTCCTATTTTAAATTCATGAGTATGATAAAATATATTATATTGATCTAAGATGCGCATCGCATTGGTTTTAACTTTTTTCAATTTATCACCTACTTCAAAGCTATTTTATAAAAAGGAGTGTTTAAAATGGATTTAAACCAACAACTTTCTGAACTTAAATATGATTACATACGTATACAAAATGACCTAGAAAAGAGAGAATCTACTGGTCAAGCAACCGACTTACTTGAAAAACAACTTGTCAAAATCGAAGAAGAAATCAGTAAAGTTCGCGCTCAACTTGATCAAGATTAACGAAAGGAAATGACTATGTTAATTCTCATACTTTTATTATTTACCATTATTTATCTTATTATTAGTTACTTAAGTATATACCAACTACATACGATGCTTACGCAAGCTTTAAGATTTATAATGGGACTTATGCTTATTGTCTTTTTAGGCAGTATTGTATTTAGCTTTGCAATGCAAACTTGGTGGATATTAGCTGTATTGGTTTGTCTCGTTATCAATGTTGAAATCACAGCATTTAAATATCGTATTAAAGACCAAAAAGCGATTCAACTACTCAATTATATGTCGATCTTTATATTGATCATATTTGTGATTTTATTATTTATAGTGTTTTAATACCCTAAAGCATATCGACAAAATCTCATTTATGTGAAAAAGCTGAGAATATTTATTTCTCAGCTTTTTTTATTTGTATAAGTGAGCTAGACCTTGCAACCTCTTAGCACCTTCCAATAGTTCGTCATCACTTAACGCTAATGAGATTCTGACATAATTTTGACCATTATCGCCAAATGGTATACCTGGTGCGACTAATATAGAAACCTCTTGTAATAAGTATTCTACAAATGCTTCTCCATCATAATCTGGAGGTGTTTGTAACCAAAGGAATATACCACCTTTCATTGGCTCAAATGGTATACCTACTTCTCTTAATGACGCTTCAAATTGATCTCTTCTCGTCTTAAATATTTCATTTTGTTTAATAAGAAAATCATCACATTCATTTAAAGCGACTGTACTCGCATCTTGTAATGCACCAAACATACCAGCATGTGTGTGCGTTTGGTATTTCTTTAAAGCAGCAATCATTTCTTTGTTACCGACTGCAAAGCCTACTCTGTAACCAGACATGTTATACCCTTTTGATAAGGAAAATATCTCTACAGCTGTTTCTTTAGCCCCTTCCGATTGAAGAATACTCGGATTCTTCTGATCAAATCCGAAAGCACTATATGCAAAGTCATGTATAATATTTGTTTGTGTATCTTTAAATTTAGCAATCGTTTCATCAAAAAACTCAGTATTTGCAACAGAGCCTGTTGGATTATTTGGATAAGTTAAATAAATTAATTTTGTCTTATCTAAGATTTCAGGTTCTATTTCATCCCACTGTGGTAAGTATTGATGTTCAGGCGTTAATTCTAAAGAATATGGTTTAGCACGAGCGAGTAGAACACCTGCTAAATAATCTGTATAGCCTGGATTCGGTAATAACACAAAGTCATTAGGCTCTACGACACAAATCGGTAAACCGACTAAACCATTTTTTGTACCATATAAAATACATACTTCCTCTTCTTTATCTAAATCCACATCATATTGCCTCTTATAAAAATCTACAATCGCTTGTTTAAACGTGTCTTTACCATGAAAAGCACCATATTTCTGATTTTCTGGATTTTGTACAGCTTTTATAAATTCATCTACGATAACTTTTGGCGTTTCACCATCTGGGACACCAACCGCCATATTAATTAACGGTAACGGACCATGTTCAACCTTACGACCCATTGTCTTTCCAAAGTAACTGTCTGGTATTTCTGATAATAGTTTTGATATTGGCACAATAACGACTCCTCGAAATAAAATTCTTCAGACTATTTTTTGTATATGAATATATTCTATCAAAGTATGAAACACGAACAAGTATTTTCTTATTAAATTACTAAGAAATAAATCATAATAGGTATATGGAATGGTTACTCAGGTTGCTTTTATTAGGATAGGCCTCCTTAGTTACAATTCTCTCGACTTTTGTTACTAACGGCGCCAATATATATTTACTACATACAAAAACCCCTCCTTGTCTCATAGACATGGAGGGGTTAATCATCTATTCTATACGTTCTTTCGGTCTTTTAAATATTGCTCGCTTAAATTTCATAATGATTTCATATGAAATTGGCACAACTAATAGTGTTAATAATGTTGAAGAAATCAATCCACCTATTACTGTAATTGCTAATGCTTTTGAAATAAGAACAGAACTTCCGCCACCAAATAATAGTGGTACTAATGCCCCGATTGTCGCAATAGCTGTCATTAAGATAGGTCTTAAACGCGTGCCTGCTGCTTCTATTAATGCTTCTCTTGTAGTCATGCCCGCTTCTTCCATATTAATCACTCTATCTATTAATACAATCGCATTCGTTACAACAATACCAATCAACATTAACATACCAATCATACTTGGTACGGATATTGTCTCTTGTGTAATTAACAGTCCTGCGATTACACCAATAATAGATACTGGTAATGAGAATAATATTGCAAATGGTGCTAATCCACCTTTGAATGTTAATACGATTACTAAATATACGATTAGAATCGCAGCGCCCATCGCAAGCAACAGCTGTTCTATTGCTTCGTTGATATCATCGTTTGTACCGCCAACATTTAATTCAACATCTGTTGGTGTATCAATTTTAGAAACTTTTTGATTAACATCTGTTGTCACTTTAGCAACATCGTCTGCCGTGATTTTCGCATCTACAGAAACAGAAATTTTGTCATTTTCTCTTGTGATTGTATCTGGTGAAGTTGTTTTCTTCAATGTCGCAATATCACTTAGTTTCACATCTTTACCTAATGGAGATGTAATCTTAGTATCTTCTAATTTCTTCTCTGACCAATCAGTTTCTTCTTTTTTAGTCAGTTTAACATCGATAGATTTACCATCATCATTCAATTTAGTAACGACTTTTTCTTGTGTAGTTTGATTAAGCGTCATAGCAATTTGACCTGCAGAAAGTCCTAATTTGCTCGCTTTGTTTTGATCAACTTTCACATCGTATTGCTCATAAGATTTAGAAAGGTTCGAACTTACGTTTTCTACACCTTTAACTTTCTTCATTTCTTTCTCTACATCTTTAACTGTACCTTCTATAGCTTCAGTTGATGGACCTGATACTTTTACAGATACTTCGTTCGCTGTACCGCCAGTAGAGAAATCTTGTTGTTTCCATTCACCTTTATGGTTGAATTTACCGATATGATCCATGACTTCTTTACCGACATTATCCCAGTTAGGCGTATCTTTATCGTATTTAACCATTAAAGCCATGTCATTTTTGGCAGAAGGATTAAATGGATTTTCTCCACCTACACTATATTGAACAAATTCTACGTTTTTATCTTTTGATAAATATTTCTCAGCTTGTTCACCGTTTTTAACAACTTGATCTTCTTTTTCTCCTGGTGAAGGTTTATAAGTTAGTGCTAACATTTTATCTTCACCTGTATCGATAAACGATTTACCGATATAAGGTGTAAATACAAGTGCAATACTTGCGATAACAAGCACAATACTTAATACAATAACGAGCCATTTATGATTCAAATTCCATTTTAAAATACCTTTGTATTTATCCGCTAACCAATGTCCTCTTTCTTTCTTATCTTTCTTAATTCCATTTCTAAAGAAAATGTGTGAAAGTACTGGCACGATTGTTAATGCTATGAGTAGTGAAGCTAATAAACTAAATGCTACTGCTAAAGCAAATGGTCTAAACATTTCTCCAATTTGTCCAGTTACAAAAGCTAACGGTAAGAATACGACAATTGTAACGATTGTTGAAGACATGATTGGAATAAACATTTCTTTCGTCGCACTTGTTATCAGTTTACTACCTTTCAGTTCTTCACCTTTATCCGACATGCGTCGATAAATATTCTCTATAACAACAATGGAGTCATCAATAACACGTCCAATTGCAACTGTTAATGCCCCTAAAGTTAAGATATTTAATGAAACATCCATCGCTTTTAGACCGATGAGTGCCATTAATAATGACATTGGAATAGAAACCATCGCGATAATAGTTGATTTAATATCTCTTAAGAAGAACATAATGATAATAACTGCAACGATAGAACCGATTAAAGCTTTCTCAACCATTGTCGATACTGAGTCTTTAATTGTTGATGCTGTTTCCATCAATTGTACAGATTCTATGTTCTTATGATCTTTCTTATAAGCTTCAAGTTCTTTGTCTACATTATCAACGACATCTACTAAATTGGCATCTGTAGATTTCGTTACTTGAAGAGCTAAAGCATCTTTACCATTTGTTTTAGAAATTGAATCTCGTTTCTTCTCTTGTTTAACATCTGCGATATCAGATAATTTTACAGATGGGATACTTTGAGATGCGCTACTATCACTTGATTCAGAACCCTCTTGACCTTGTTGAGCTTGCTGGCCTTGTTGTGATTGACTTGCTGCACTTTGCTCTCCACCACTTGAAGCACCACCTGTCATAGGTATTTCTAAATCTTTCAGCGCTTTAATTGAAGTGAACCTTCCATCTACGACGATTGATTTCAAATCATCACCAAATGTATATAAACCTAAAGGTGATTCTTTCGTAGCACCGTCGATATATTGAAGCACTTCATCTTCACTCATACCACGTTTCGTTAATTCATTTTGGTCAAATTCTAAATTAACTTCTTCTAAAGTTTGACCAGACAATGATACATTTTGAACGCCGTCTACTTTTTCAAGTTTAGGTATTAAATCTGATTGCATTTGCTTTGTGACTTTTTCAAGATCATCATCTTTATCAGAAATTGAATAACTCACAACTGGGAATGAGTACATAGACATTCTACTCATATCCGGATCTTGAACACCATCAGGTAAATCTAACGCTTCTAGTTTCTTTCTTAATTCAGTCTCAGCTTCATCCATGTCTGTCTGATATGTATATTCTAATGTAATTGCTGAAGCATTTTCTAAAGACTGACTTGTTACATTTTGTACACCTTCTAGATTTTGAACTTCTTTTTCAACTGGTTCTGTTACATTGTCTAGTACACTTTCAGGTGTTGCACCTGGATATGGCGTCGTAATTGTTATAACAGGTGTTGTAATATCCGGTAATAACTCTAGTTTCATTTTAAACGCTGAATATATGCCGCCAAGCAAAATAATAATTGTCATAAGCAAAATAGCAAATTTATTATTCAGCGAGAACTTGATCATTTTTTGAACCACTCAACTTCCCCCTAATTTATGATTTGTAAATAATTGTATAATAATTTAACGCTGAAACATACCTTATACATAAAGAAAGCACTAAAATTTTAATAATTTAAAGTTTTAGTGCCTTAATCTTATGTCTAGTTTCTCTTGATTTTCTTTTCGATTTTTCTTTTATAAGTGACTACTGCTGGCTTAACTTTCTCGATTGCAGTGTAAAGTGGTTTATTTAACACATAATCAAATTCACCGATTTTCTCACTTAAATAAGTACCCCAAACTCTCTTGAATGCCCATAATCCATAATGTTCATGGTCTTGGTCTGGATTATTGTCTGTACCACCGAAGTCAAACTTAGTAGCGCCTTTTTCTTTAGCAAAGCGCATCATTTCAATAATCATGCGATGATTCGGTAAAAACTCACGATATTCATTTGATGACGCACCATATAAATAATATGATTTCTTACCTGAGAAGATTAAGATACCGCCAGATAAATACACGCCATCTGGTTTTTTACTTTTTAATTCTTCCATTTCTTGAATACGTTTTTCAAAGTTACCTAATTTTTCATCAGCATCATTTAACTGATTAACGACTTTCTTAGTTTGTCTTCTATTTGCTAATTTTTCTTTCTCTTCAAGTAGTGCATCACGTTCTTTAAATAAGTCTTTTAAGACTGTATCAGGCACAACTTTAACTAAGAATAATTCACAGTCGCCATCTGGATGTAAATGATCATAAATATTCTCAAAGTATGAAACATCTCTTGTTAAGAAATTATCTCTCTCACCAGTTTCTTCCATGATTTTCGCAAAGATTTTTAAGTCGTCACGGTTACCAATAACTAATTCAGTACCTCTTTTTAAAGAGTTTCTAACACGTGAACGGTTTCGTTTATCAAAGCTTTGCATTAAGTCTTCTTCAGGTTGATCGATTTTAGTGATCATCGTCATTCTAGGTTGAATATATTTCTTACTTAATCCATCTTCAAAACCTTTATGTTCAAATCCTAATGAAGTTAAATATTCAAGAACACCTTCAGATTGATCCACTTCTATATCTGGGTCAATTTTAATGGCATAACTTTTCTCATTACGTGCGATTTCTTTAGATAATTCAAAAAGTACTTTAACAGATGTTTCGTCTTTATAATCAACAACAAAACCTCTAGATATGTAACATAATGTATATGGTAGCTTTGGCACTTTCTTAAATAAAAGTTGTGCTACACCTGTTATCTTTTCACCATCGCCCACTGCTATACGACGAGAATACCAACCTGTAAGCTTTTTGGATTCTGCCCACTTTGTAAGTTGCAACATATCACCATTTGGATGTTGCTTTACAAATTCATCATGTTGCTCATGAGTGATATTCATTTTCTTTATCGTCATTTATAAATCTCCTTTTTATCAATTCGTCTTTTAATTATACAATGAAACGTACTATAATTTCACGCAAAAGACCAATATTTGTTATACTTGTCATATAAAACATACAGTTAGGATTGAAATATATGAGACAACTTGTTCTAACGCTTTTTATTATTATAAATATCATACTGATTGCGGTCAGTCTAAATTTTGATAGCACGATTAATTATTTAAGCTATCGTATCATAACTGTTGCCTTCACCTTGCTACTAAGCATCGTCTTTATTCTTGAGAACGCTCGTAAATCTATATTATTTATAGCCATTATAAGCACCTTAATTGCACTCGTGCATTTAGGCATTATTATTCAAAGCGTCTATCTCAGTGTTTATGCAAATTAGCTTTGAATTCGTAACACGCGCCTTTAAATAAAATGCGCGTGTCTTTTTTTATATTTGTTGATGAGAGTGATAATGTCGTGTATTTCTCTTCAACATCCTCTGTAAGTTTAATGACAACATCATCTTCTATAAAGCTTAACTTAATATAATTTTCGCTTTTCTCAATCTCTTTCAATCCATACCATGATTGCCAATTTTGACTTGATTCATGAATATTCTTCACTTGAATCGTCACTTCATCGATTGATAAATCATCATGAAAATTAGCTTTTAAAGATGCTGCTCTTTGTTCATCACTTTCTCCCCACTGAATGATGAATGGTAAATTTAAATCTTGCTTATCATCTAAATATAGTAATTGCCATTTTATCATTGTGCCGTCCGGTTTTGTTCTCGACATTTCAATTGGTCCTACTATATCTAAATCAAATTGCTCTAGATGAGTCTTAACGTTATCGATATTTTGTGTTCTGAGGCAGATCCTTTTAAATCCTTCTTGTACATGCGTATCTTTAAATGTATTCGCAAAGCTTAATCTACCTTCTTCTGTTTGAGCATATGAACGTGCTAAAGCTGCATCAAAGACATCAATCCACTCTATATAATGTAAATCTATATAACTTAATTGATTGTAGGTTCCTAATTGCGTATGTTTACCACCTTGGATGGATTGTATATATTGATGTGGAAATTCAATTGATTCTATACCATCTACGTAATGAATAATATGATCAAATTTTAAATTCATGTACATACCCTCCTACTTTTAAGCTGCTCTTTTAAACACTTTACTATTAATGAAGAATAAAATAATCAACAATATTGAAACGATAATGATCGTCAGGACATATGGATATACTTCATGTTCTCCTTTTATACCCACTAATGGTGAAACGATACCACCGAATAGAAATTGAGATAATCCTAATAAACTTGCCGCACTTCCTGCGCCGCCTTTATTGTTAACCATCGCAATAGAAAAACCTGTCGTACCAATTGCAGATACTGGACTAACGAGTATAAAGAATCCAATCATTAATATCCAAATTGATAAACCATTCATTAATGTGATTGAAACGATAATTACACCTATAATTTGAATCATGCCGAATAAACGCATAAGTACATGTTCGTCATAATAGTCGACTAATTTATTAATAATTTGACCGGACAATATTAATCCAAGTCCATTAAAAGCAAACATACAACTAAAAGCTAATGGTGAAATATGATAGACAGATTGCGTTATGAATGATGAAGCGGATATGTAACTAAATAGCAACGCGTATGTACAACCTTGTATAAATAAAGGCATTAAAAATTTTGGACTTTTGAGTAAATTTTTAAAGTCTATTAGTACTTCACTGATTCTACCTGATGAACGTTCTTCTACTGGTAATGATTCTGTTAATTTTACTGAAGATAAGCTAAACATAATAAAGCCGAATATCGTTAATAAAATAAAGACTACTTTCCAAGTTGAGAACGATAATATAATACCACCCAATACAGGTGCTAAAATAGGTGCTACACCATTAACAAGCATTAATATCGCTAAGAATTTCGTTAAAGCTTTACCTTTATATAAATCACTGGAAATTGCCCGGGAAATAACTGCCCCTGCCCCACCAGTAAAACCTTGTACAAATCGTAATGCCATCATGACGTATATATTAGGTGCAAATACACATAGTATTGAAGCAACTGTATAAACAATTAATGCAACCATGAGTGGTCGTTTACGCCCTATAAAGTCAGATAGTGGCCCGACAAATACTTGTCCAACTGCTAAACCAACCATAAAGAGTGTGAGCGTCAATTGTGTATTTGACGTTGTAGTATCAAAATCACGACTAATTTCTGGTAATGCTGGTAAATACATATCTATTGAAAATGGTCCAAATGCGGTTAATAAACCGAGAATCACGATTAAAAATAATGAAGGCTTTGCCATCTTTTGTTCGTTCATGAAATACGCTCCTTTTATATCTATTACCTAATATTATTGCTTAACAATTTTCAAATAGCAATGTTATATGTGAACACTTATTAAAATACTTTACTTTCAGATAGTCATCCTTCAAAATATAGTCAGAAACTTAGAATCGGAGTGGAAACATGAACATTTTTTTAACAGGTGCTACGGGATTTGTAGGTGCAGAGTTAATACAATCACTTGCAAAAGATGCACAAAAGCAATTTTATGTATTATACAGGAGTGAGCAGAAGAAAGATCAATTGCTCAATAAATTAAATCCATCGTATCATTCAAGAATTCACTTTATTAATGGTGACATTACAGAAACATTATGTGGTGTATCTGAAAGTGATATTGAAACGATACCTCAAATAGATAAATTTTATCATTTAGCTGCACTCGTCAAATTTAATTTCGAACTTGCAGATGATCTTTATCAAATCAATTATATCGGTACACAACATGCTTTGGACTTAGCAGAACAAATACAATCAAAGCATTTTTTATATGTCTCAACAGCCTATACGGTTGGTGAACAAGAACGCGGTAACGAAGTACTTCATTCAATCGATTCACCTACAAATAATCCTTATGAAGCGACTAAAATTAAAGCTGAACATATCGTGATGCAAAGAAAAACAATGGCAACATCAATCATACGTCCAGCAATTATAATAGGCGATTCCGTAACAGGAGAAGCAGATTCAAACTTTACGCTGTATGGCTTTATGAAAGCATTAAAAGTCTTCAAAAGACGTGTAGAAAAAAAGAAAGATCATTCAATATATAGACTATTTGGAGATGCAAGTCATACGTCAAATTTCGTACCCGTTGATTATGTTGTACAAGTACTCACAGTGGCATGTGATTATGCAGAAAATCATAAGATTTATCATGCAATCAATCAGAACCCACCATCAAATCACTTTATATTTGAAACAATCAAGAAACACTTAAACTTCCATCAATTAGAAGTTGCACCAATGAGTGAGATAAACACAATAACAGATGAAGAAAGAGTGCTGAATAGTTTTATCGATGTATTTGCACCTTACTTCTCTAAATCTATCAAATTTAATGATGAGAATACGGGAGAAATGCTCAAAAAAGCAAACGAACAAACACTCGTACTTTCAAAAGAAACGTTAGATATGATTATCGGAAAATATTTTATGAAATAATAAGCAAGCTAGGACAATGAGATTGTCCTAGCTTGTTTTTAGATATATTAGAATGTGCTAACTTCCATTATTTCGAATTGTGGTAGTTAGAATGCTGTAACTTCCATTATTCCGAATTCTGGTAATTAGAACGCTGTAACTTCCATTATTCTGAATTCTGGTAATTAGAATGCTGTAACTTCCATTATTCTGAATTGTGGTAATTAGATATGCGCTCACTTAGAGACATTTCTCGGAATTCTGTCACTAACGACGCCTCTTACGGACATTTCTCAGAATTCTGTCCCTAATTTCTAATTTAACCACCTATATAGTTCATATTAATTTTATTTTTCTTTCGTCTTGCTACTGTAGCTGCTGTTCGTTCATCTGAGTATCTGTCATCTCTTATATTCCATAAATACTTTAATGTGCTTAATAATTCTTCGTCTGTCTTACCGCTTCTTAGCTCTGATTTTATATCATATCCATTCTTTTCAGCGAATAAGCAACCATAAAATTTACCGTCAGATGAAATTCTTGTTCGTGTACATGATGAACAAAATGATGCTGATACACTCGTGATCAAACCAAATTGTGCGCCGTTATCTTTATGGCGATAGTATGTTGCAACTTCTCCAAAATAATTGGCGTCCACTGGTTCTACATCATAGGCAGAAGAAATGATTTTTAACATTTCTTTCTTAGTGACGACTTTATCAAAATTCCACCCGTTATCATTACCTACATCCATAAATTCTATAAATCTTACGATAATGTTTTTCTCTTTAAAATGCTCAACAAGTGGTAATATTTCTTGGTCGTTCACCCCTTTTTGGATCACGACATTCACTTTAACTTTTAAACCTATGCTTACTGCATAATCTATTTGATCGAGTATTTGAGAAGCGGATATTTGACGATTATTAATCGATTTAAATAATTCATCATCCATTGCATCTATACTTACATTCACTCTTCGTAGTCCTGCATTGTATAAATTTAATCCATGTTTTTTTAACAACATACCATTTGTCGTTAGTCCGATGTCTTCTATACCTTCTATTTTGTTCAAAGCTTCTACAAGCTCATATAGATTTCGTCTTAGAAGCGGTTCTCCGCCTGTAATTCTAATTTTCTTTACACCAAGTGAGCTGTATAACTTAGATAATCTCGTAATTTCTTCAAAACTCAATAATTCTTCTTTAGGTAAGAAGACGTAATCATCTCCAAAAATTTCTTTTGGCATACAGTAATCACAACGAAAATTACATCGGTCGGTAACGGATATTCTTAAATCTCTAATTGGTCTTCCTAATTTATCTTTGATAGGTTGATGCATCGTAACGCCCCCTCTACCTATACAATCGTTAAGACTCGGCTTTTTCTAAATCTTCAATGTAATTTATATTTTGGTACCAATTAGTTGAATCTTTCACATTTGATACATCTAACCATTGTGAAGGTTTCTTTTCATATATATCTTTCATTCTAAAAGCTTCATGGCCTAACGCTTCTTTAATGTCCGCTTCAACACGATGACTATAAAATGCTAACGTCGGCATTTTTTTACCATTTGCTTCGTATCCAGCAATGTCTAGCTGTTCTTCCATTACACGCGAAATAAAAAATTGATATAAATGACTAATCGCTTTTTCGGTAATTTTAGGTGTATCGCATGCAATCACAAAATAACATTCCGAATCATGTTTTTGCATAACGCTATAAATCCCACCTAAAGGACCATTATTTTTGTACTTTGATAAATCTACGACAACATCATGGTGATTGAATGAATCTTTCAATTCTTCACTCGTACTAATCACAACTTTTTCAAATAAATTCGTTTGATTTAAAGTTTGAATGATTTTTTCATAAAATACTTCTCCATTAATTGTCGCTAACGCTTTTGGTGAACCGAATCTACTGGACTTACCGCCAGCTAGAACTATTGCTATCATTTTCTCTTTACCCTCCACTAACTGGTGGAATCAATGCAACAACATCTTGGTCTGTTATAACACTTGATTCTTGCACAAATTCCTCATTTACAGCAACTTGAAAAGTTTCATCCTTTAACTCTGGATGCTTCTCAACTAAATATTGCTTAAAGTTTAACACAGAGTAGTCTTGGTTAAGAGTTATTTGCTCTTCATTTATGTTTATTATTTCTTTTAAATGAGCAAAATACAATACTTTCATTATTCACCCTCCATTTGAATAGAAGAATGGTATTGTTTTTGACTGCCTTGCCATTCTTCCCCATCTTCCCATATTTCTTTTTTCCAGATTGGTACGATTTCTTTAATCCTTTCAATCGCATATTCATTCGCTTTATAAGCATCTTGTCTATGCGGTGAAGATACACTGATAACAACAGCTATATCTGAAATTTGTAATTCACCAATTCTATGTGCAATTGCAACTATTGTACCTGGCCATTTTTCTTTAATTTCATCACCTATTTGAGCTAATTTCTTCTCCGCCATTGGGATGTATGCCTCATAAGCTAAGTACTCGGTTTTAATGCCTTTTGTCCATTCTCTAACATGTCCTGTAAAGACAACAACTGCTCCTTGTTTTTCATTGAGTGTCCAGTTTCTGTATTGCTCAGGATTTATTGGATCATTGACGATTTCAAATTGTTTCACTTCTACACCTACTTTTTCAACCAATTTTCAAACCAAACTATAAAGTCTTTCTTTTCTTCAAGTTTAAACGCATCAAACTGATATACAATATTGTGTAATGTTTGTGCTAAATCTTCAGATTGCTCCGTCAAAAGTACTTTTGGAAAATGATCATGCTTAAATCCTTCAATTAATAGCACATCAGGCTCAACAGACAAATCTTCATCTATTATTTGCTGTAGTGACTTCTCTTCATACGTTACTCTCTCTATTAATTGTTTACCCAACACGATACTTTCTTTAGCACCGCTGTTTATAAATGTTAAACTGTCTACCTCTTTATGATTTAAAGAAATTTCGTCTGCACCGTGCCCATGGTGTTTAATTGTAGATACTGTTAATTGCTGAATGCGGCATTCTTTAATTAATTCATTTATTAATGTTGTTTTACCACTATTTTTATAACCAACTATTTGTAAAATTTTCATAGTGTTAATTTACTTTCATATGACTGATGGTCTGTTAATAGAACTTTTACATCGTCACCTTTTTGATAGCCTCTAGTTCCACTAGGTAAAATAATCATACCATTACTTTTAGCAATCGCGACTACCGCATTTGATTTATTAAATCCTGACGGTTCAGCATAAACACCTTGTGAAGTGAATGATAATTTACCTCTAATAAATCTCGTAAATGGGTTGGCTTTTTTAAAGTCTTCATTCAACTTCGCATCTATAATGACTGGGTAAATAGCATCTGCAGACATCATTTTTTGAATGGTTGGCTTAGTAAACAAATGAAATCCTGAGTAACAAGCTGATGGATTCCCTGATAAACCAAACAACATCTTCTCATCTTTGTAAGCAACCGTTGTTACGCTACCTGGTCTCATTTGCACTTTATTAAAGAGCACTGTTGCACCAATTGCATCATACACTTTCGGTAAATAGTCAAAGTCTCCAACTGATACCCCACCTGTTGTAATCACGATATCATCTTGTGACATTGCTTTTTCAACAATATCAATGCACCCTTGTAAGTTATCTTCTTGAATGTTATATGTAGTAGCTTCGATATCAACTTCTTTACATAAAGATTCAATCATTGGACCATTTGAATTTCTAATCTTACCTGGTTCTAATGGATCATTTGGTCCTACTAACTCGCTACCTGTTGCGATGACGGCAACGGTTGGCTTTTTGGATACTTTTACAGTTTGGTAACCAAATGTTGCCAACACTGCAATAACACCACTATTTATACGCTGTCCTTTATGTAAGACGTATTCATTTTCTTTACATTCTTCGCCTTGAAACGCAACATTTTCACCTTCCGTAAATGGTTTACGAATAGTAAATCCTGTTTCTGTTTCCACCGTTTGTTCAAACATTACAACTGCATCTGCACCTTCTGGTATAGGGGCGCCAGTCATAATACGTACCGCTTCTCCACTATTTAAACTCACGCTTGAAGCTGTTCCAGCACCGATATGATCTACAACTTTAAATGATATTCTATTCTCTCCTGTTGCCCCTTTAGAATCAGCACTTTTAATTGCGAACCCATCGTAAGGTGACTTATCAAATCGAGGAATATCGTAAGTTGCTTGAATATCTTCAGCAAGTATATAGTTTAGACTTTCATTTATTGATACTGTTTCTGTCTCTAATTGCTTTACTACTTTGATAACACGTTCAATTGCTTCTTTTACTGGTATAGGTGTTCTCATTTCAACTGCCAATTGTCTACACTCCCTATCAATTTATTTAAACTTACATGTTATAATATCTTTAGAAAGGATGATGATTTTGTCTGAATTTACACATTTTAACGAGCAAGGCCATGCAAAAATGGTCGATGTCTCAGATAAAGAAACAAGCACACGTATCGCAATTGCAAACTCAAGTATTAAAGTAAATCAAACAATCTATGATCAAATAAAAAATGCAACAAATAAAAAAGGCGATGTACTTGGTACAGCACAAATTGCTGGCATTATGGCTGCTAAGAATACAAGCCAATTGATACCTATGTGTCACCCACTTCAATTAACAGGCATCGATATTTCTTATGAATGGGATAAAGATGAACCATACACAATAAATATTTCAGCAACCGTTAAGACGAAAGGTCAAACAGGTGTAGAAATGGAAGCTTTAACTGCTGCAAGTGTTACAGCTTTAACAATATATGATATGTGTAAAGCCGTTGATAAAGGTATGATTATAGGTGAAACATATTTATCTTATAAGACTGGTGGCAAAAACGGCGACTTCAAACGCCAATAGTTATTTATTAAGCTCATGTACTAAATGATTCAATTCTTTAGTTATGAGCTTTTCCATTGCTAATTTAACTGCACCTGTAGAACCCGGTATTGAAATAATAACTTGATGCCCGACTGTACCTGCAATGGCTCTAGAAAGTATGGCTCTCGTACCTACATCTTCTGTATAACTTAAATATCTAAATATCTCACCAAATCCTTCTATTTCTTTATCTAGTAAAGGTTTAATCGCCTCAATCGTCACATCTCTTTGACTAATACCTGTACCGCCAGTTGTAATAATGGCGTCTACATCTTTACTTAACCACTCATTTACTTGTGTTTGAATTTCAGTGACATCATCTTTAACAATTTGATAATGCCCCTCTTTAATTTCAACATTGAGATCTTTCAAATATTGTTGAACAAGTTGTCCACCTTTATCTGTTTCTTTCGTTCTCGTATCACTTACGGTTAATACTGACACATTTATAAGACGATCTATTCTATTAACTACACTCATCGATTTAACTCCTATCCAAACATATTCTCAACAAACTGTCTGCCTTCTTCTACAGAATCCAAATCATGAATTAATAATCTACCATTATTAAATGCTACGACACGATGGTCATCGTATAAATACTGAATCATATACGCATTAGAACGGTGCAATAATCCATTTTGAGCAACAAACTTTTCAATTGCTGGTCGATTAAGTTTCTCGTTTATATATTGAACAGTATGACGGCCACATAATTCAGTTAGTTGTTTGTCTGAATTTGATAATTTTGAATAAGTTGGTTCTGCTCCACAAGTCTCACAATCGTCTCGTTTCATTTGTTCAAATCCAAATGATTGATGTTCACCGAACCAAACGTCACCGTACGTAATTCTAGGTGTAAATGAATAACCAGCTAATATTTTAAGTGCATCTGCAACTTGTAAACTTGCTGCAATTGTTACTGCAGGATTTATCACGCCTACTGTGTCACAAGTTCTGTTAATCACTGGCAATTGTGGTAATACACAGTTGAAGCAAGGTGTTTCTTTAGGCACAAAAGTCGCTTGAACATAAGTAGATTCTAAGCATGCGCCATATATCCACGGAATATTCATCTTGTACGCAAAATCATTAATAATTTGTCTTGTATTAAAATTATCTGTCGCATCAATAATAATGTTTGAGTAACGCGCAACTTCGTATAATAACTTTGCATCACATTGCGCAATATAAGATTTTATTGTAATGTCTTCACGAATTTTCTTTAAATGTCTTTCTGCTGCTACAACTTTAGGCAACATTTCTTTAATATCATTCTCTATAAATAATGTTTGTCTTTGTAAGTTTGACGATTCAACATAATCTCGATCAATAATATTGAGTCTCTTTATACCCGATCTAGTCAACTGTTCAGCAACATGAGTACCAAGTGCACCCATGCCTACAATAGTGACACTCGCTTGTTCAATTCTTTCTTGACCTTGTTCTCCAATTTTATCGAATAAAATTTGACGAGAATAACGTTCGTTCATTTATATCAACCTTTCACGAATCTCTTTAACTCTATTATAGAGTTAAACGCTTTTATCCTCAATTAATTATAAGGCTGAAGCAACACATTGCCTCAGCCTTTTTAATTTTAAAGACAAACAACTAAACATGCTTTCTTTCTATTTTAGTCATATGCATCATTGTAATGAGTGCAAGCACACCAAATATAGCAAGCATAAAGAATGCTAAATGATTTGAACCAGTTAAACTCGTTACTAACGTTATAATTAATGGTGGGAAGAATCCGCCGAGACCACCCATCATAGATACGATTCCGTTTACAACACCTGCTTCTTTTGTGAAGTATGTTGGTACAAGTTTAAATACAAGTCCATTACCAATACCTGCACAAACACTTATCGTTAAACAGCCAATTGTAAACAAGATGAGATGATGTGATATTGAAAGGACGATTGCGCCCATTATTAAACCGATAAAGAATATTTTCAATACGTTTAAAGCATTAAATTTATCTCCTAACATACCACCAATAGGTCTTAGTAATGTTGCAATCGCAATAAAGATACCTGTTCTAATACCAGCATCTACTTTATCAATTTCAAAATGACTCACTAAAAAGTTCGGCAAGAACAAACCAAATGCAACAAATGCACCAAACGTAATAAAATACCAGAAACTAAAATAGTAAAGTTTATAGTTATTGATGACTTGTTTAGTTTGTGAAATCATTGGAATTTTCACTTTAGGTTCTTCTTTATCTCCAAAGATAAACATTAATACTGCGAAGATAAGTAATACGATTAAATAAAGTTGTACAGTATGTTGCCATCCGATAATACCTGCTATTGGAGGCGCTAAAAATGATGATACAGCTGTCCCTAAATTACCCATTCCATAAATACCATTCGCAAAACCATGCTTTTCTTTTGGAAAATATTTAGGAATAGAAGTAACACCTACTGAAAAGATTGCACCACCGAGACCTATAAAGAATCCTGCAACCATCAATCCTGTAGTTGAATGTGCTTGGCTTAAATAAAATACTGGAAACAATAAAATAATAAAACTCACTAAAAATACAAGTCTAGAACCTAATAAGTTCGTATAGTAGCCAATTGGTATTCTTAAAATCGATCCTAAAATAACGGGTATTGCTAAAATAATAGCTTTCTGACCTTCTTCTACACTTATATCTTGTGTAATATAAGGCATTAAAGGTGCGAGTATACTCCAAACCATGAATCCTGCCATTAAACTAAAGGTTTGGAGCGGTAGTTGAACTTTTCCTAAGTTGTTTCTCATGTTTTTCACCCTTCGAAATTAATCTTTATGTATAATCTTTCCAATATTATTGTAGGTTATTTGTGAAAAAGCGCACATAAGGATATCCCCTTATTGAAACACGGAAAATCCCTATATTCATTTATAAATTCAATCCGATAAAAAACATAAAAAGACCTGATAAACTGAGGCTTTTGGGCCACAATTTATCAGGTCAATTTTGTTTTAGAAGTCTAATAATTTTTTCTTCATAGCATATTCAACTAATTCTGGACGCGATTTTAAACCAAGTTTATCCATAATTCGCGCTTTATGTGCTTCAATCGTTTTGACAGAAACGAATAATTTCTCCGCAATTTCTTTATTACCATAGCCCTTTGCGATTAAAGGTAAGATTTCTAGTTCTCTTTGAGACAATATTTTAAAAGGATCAGAAGTACTTTGCTCATTGTTATCTTGATGATTAAAGAGTTCATTCACTAGTGAACTTGTAACTTTAGAATCAATATACATATCGCCTCTATATATCGTTCTTACAGCATGTATCAATTCTTCATCTGGTGCATTTTTTAAAATATATCCTTTAGCACCACTTCTTAATACATGAAATAAATATTCTTCATCATCAAACATTGTTAATATTAATATTTTAGTTTGCTTAAAGTCTTCTGCTATTTTACCAGTTGCGATTAATCCTGATTCACCAGGTGGCATACTTAAATCCATGATCAATACATCTGGTGAATGTTTTGCAACCATTTGATATGCTTCTATACCATCTGCAGCTGTCGCAACAACTTCCATGTCTTCTTGATAATTCAAAATCATTGAAAAGCCTGTTCTCACCACTGCATGATCATCTGCTATTACGATTTTCATATATACCACCCACCATTTATGCTATTGGTACATTCAATTTAATATTTGTACCTTTTTTAAGTTTACTTTCGATATTGATTTTACCGCCAACAATTTCAGCACGTTCCTTCATACCATATATACCAAGTCCTGAACCTTTTGGCTGACTGCCTAATACAAAGCCATTTCCTTGGTCAGCAATTTCAACTTCTATTTCATTGCCATCACAAGACATATGTACATCAACACTATCCACATTAGCATACTTCAATGCATTAAACACCGCTTCTTGTACAATTCTATATACGACCGTTTCTATCTCCGTATTAAAACGTTTAATAGATGAATCATAATGATAGTGAACATGGAAGCCGAAATTTTTCTCAAGCTGTTTAAAATATGACTTAAAAGCTGCGTCTAATCCAAGGTCATCTAATGATGAAGGTCTTAGTTCTAAAGATAAGTTTCTAATATCATCGATTAATCGAGACATTAACGTTTCAATATGTTGAGACTGCTGCTTCAATTCGTCAATATCATTCTGATATTTCAATAATCTAAGTTCAACACTGACATTAAGCAATTCTTGAACAACACCGTCGTGTAACTCTCTAGAAATTCTTTTACGCTCGTTTTCTTGTGCGGATATTGTTTTTTGGATCATCGTTTGTTGATGTAATTTCTGTTGTCTTTCAATTTGTGGCGATACATTTTGTAATGTATACACTTTAACATCGTCTTCTTGACTAATCGTTTGATAAGTCGCTGTAAAAGGTTCAACAGTCCCGCTATTCGTCTGCATAAACACTTGAAAGCTTGTGTTGCCAATTTTTGAAGACTCTAAAAAGCAGTCTCTACATGATTGTATTGCATATTCATTTGAATAACCTTCACATCTACTACAAATGGCATGTGTCAATGATGATTGATTGTCTTCTGAGATTACTCTTCGGGCAGCTTCATTCATATTAATTACCTGTCCTTTACTATTTAAAAACACAATCATTTCGCTCGTTTTTTCATAGTATTGTTTTAGTATATCCATTAATATTGAAGCATCTTCTGAACTCATGCATTCATCATATCCTTTCCATAAAATGGTCCAAAGCGATTAAAATCATTCATATCTATTTCAGGAAATAATTTATCATCTCGCTGTCCTAATAAGAGCACGCCATAAACTCTATACTTTTTCCATAATGGAATCGCAAGTAATGATGTTAATTGTTCACTTTGAACAATTGGATAGTTAAAGAGTTGATCATGATATGGGCTTTCTTTTAAGTCACGAATTTCAATAGGTTTCCCACTTTTAATAACAATTCCTGCTATCCCTCTACTGCTTCTTAAAACGATGTTTTGATATCTATGATTTAAATTTCCAGATACATATTGCCACTTTATATGAAAGTGAGCAGCGTCTTCAGAAGTCATAGCTAATCCGACAAAATCAACACCATAAGTACTACGAATAAGATCCAACTGTTCCTGAAAATTAAAATCATTAGACATTTTAAACACCTCGACTTTTTATTTATAGTTTAATTCGTTTTATGTTTTCTGTAAATAATGTAACTTCTACTAAAGTAATTAAGTGGCACACTCCAAACATGTACTAATCTCGTAAATGGCCATAAACTTGTGATTAAAAATCCTAAAATAATATGCGTCTTAAATGTTAAAGGTACGTCATTCATTAAAGCAACATCTGGTTTAAAGATTAATAAGCCTCTAAACCAAACAGAAATTGTTTGTCTATAATCAAAGTCTGGTGTTGTCGCGTTCGTCCATAATGTTGAAATACAACCCATCAATACGATCACTAACAATAATATATTTACTATAATGTCCGATGCTGAACTTAACCTTCTTACATTTTGTTTCGTGATTCTTCTAGCTGTTAACAGAACCATACCAACTAATGTCACAATACCGAAAATACTTCCAATATAAACTGCACCGATATGATATAAATGGTCATTAACGCCGACACTACTCAACCATTCTGCAGGTACACCTAAACCAACTATATGTCCGAATATAACTGGAATAATACCTAAGTGAAATAAAATACTTCCCCACATCAATTGTTTCTTCTCAATAAACTCACTAGACTTTGCTGTCCATGAAAATTGATCATATTTAAATCTGAATAAATGACCGATAATAAAAATAGCGATACATAAATAAGGATAGATAACCCATATAAATTGATTAATCACCGTTGATCACCTTCTCTTGCTCTACTACACATGATTTTAACGTTTCTCTAATTGCTTTAATCAGATGAAAATACGGACTGTTTTGTTTACCTAAAGCTTGAAGCAATCCATATGTCCCATCTTCAATGACCATCACAACAAGCGTTAAGCTTTCTTGTGCACGACTGTCACCTCTCCACTCTGCAGCATATAAGAATTCAAGCATAAGCGGTAAAAAATCTGACAGTTCATTTTGAGGCATTTCTAGCCCGAACATTTCATAAAGTACTTTTAATCTTGCAAGCATTTGTCCTCGTTCTTTTTGTTCTGTTAGCTTGTTGTATGTCATATATAACGTCGTCTTTTTTTCAAAATCAAACGTTCTTGTATACACTTCTTGAATATCATCTAATGAAATATCATGCATATTTTCCCAATATTGCTTAATGTCACGATAAGCCGGATGATTCGTATCGAAAGCTTTATCAAATGCTTTAGGATGAAAGTCTAGCTTTTCTGGATAAGTTAACTGGTTACTAAAGAAACCAAAGCTTTCTTTAAGTTCATATAATGCATCTAAATTAATCACGGAAAATCCCTCCATAGAAGTTCTCATTGTATATTTCTTGTCCGGATTTTTGCTCTGATAATCCTTGAACACCACAACCATCACAATTTGAGCCAAACATTTCGCCACCATATCCTTGGCTACCTTGTGCTCTGTAAGTATCCATGTAACCTTCTTTATGAGATGTCGGAACAACAAAACGATCTTCATGTTTAGCAATCGCGAGTAATCTATACATCGATTTCGTTTGTCTTTCCGTGAGTCCTACGCGCTCAAGTCTTGAAATATCAAAGTCTTTACCACTTGATTTAGCTCTCATATAACTACGCATCATCGCCATTTTTTGGAATGCTTCTTTAACCGTCTTCGTATCACCTGCTGTTAGCATATTCGCTAAATATTGAACAGGTAATCTCATTTCTTCAATTGCTGGGAAAATCATATCTGGATTTCTAATAGAATCTTTACCTTCAAAGTAATTCATAATCGGACTTAATGGTGGACAATACCATACCATTGGCAATGTTCGATATTCAGGGTGTAAAGGAAATGCTAATTTATATTCTATTGCCAGTTTATATACTGGTGAATTTTGTGCCGCTTCAATCCAATCATGTGAAATACCATCTTTTTCAGCTTGTTGAATAATATCTTCATCAAATGGATCTAAAAATAGATCAAGTTGTTTTTGATATAAGTCTTTTTCGTTTTCTGCAGAAGCTGCTTCTTGAACTTTGTCAGCATCATAAAGTAATACACCTAAATATCTCATACGACCTGTACATGTTTCAGAACATACTGTTGGTAAACCAGCTTCAACTCTAGGGAAACAGAATGTACATTTCTCTGCTTTGTTCGTTTTCCAGTTGAAATATACTTTCTTATAAGGACAACCTGTCATACAGTATCTCCAACCACGACATGCATCTTGGTCGACAAGTACAATACCATCTTCATCTCTTTTATACATTGCACCAGATGGACATGATGCAACACAGCTTGGGTTTAAGCAATGTTCACACAGTCTTGGTAAATACATCATAAATGTTTGGTCGAAGTTAAATTTAATTTCTTCTTCGATTTTTTGAATGTTTGGATCAGTAGGTCCTGTAACATGAGCACCCGCTAAATCATCTTCCCAGTTCGGTCCCCATTTAATATCTAATTTTCTACCTGAAATAACAGATTCTGCTTTTGCTACTGGAGAATGGTTACCTTCTTTAGCTGTTGTTAAATGTTTATAATTATATGTCCACGGTTCATAATAATCTTTCATTTCTGGCATATCAGGATTATAGAAAATTTTACCTAATGCAATTTTAGATAGTTTACTACCTGACTTTAATTCTAATTTTCCTTTTTTGTTGAGTACCCAACCACCTTTATAAGTTTCTTGGTCTTCCCAACGTTTCGGATAACCGATACCAGGTTTTGTTTCAACATTATTAAACCATATATATTCAGCGCCTGGTCTATTTGTCCATGTACTTTTACATGTGACACTACATGTATGGCATCCTATACATTTATCTAAATTCATAACCATAGCTACTTGCGCTTTAATCTTCAAGCCAATCTACCTCCTTCATTTTTCTTATTGCAACATATACATCTCTTTGGTTTCCAATTGGCCCATAGTAATTAAAGCCATAACTTATTTGTGCATAACCGCCTACTAATTGTGTAGGCTTCAAGTGGATACGTGTAGGTGCGTTATGTGAACCACCACGAGTATCTGTAATTTCTGATCCAGGTGTCTCAATATGTTTATCTTGTGCGTGATACATAAACATCGTACCTCTAGGCATTCTATGTGATACAACTGCTCTTGCTGTAACGACACCATTTCTGTTATATACTTCTAACCAATCATTATCTTTAATGTCGTTCGCCATTGCGTCTTCTTTCGCAATCCAAACAGTTGGACCACCTCTAAATAACGTCAACATATGCAAATTATCTTGGTATGTTGAATGAATATTCCACTTACCATGTGGCGTTAAATATCTTAATACTAATGTATCTACGCCGCCTTTTATGTTTTTATCTTTCGTACCAAATACCATTGGCGGCAATGTTGGTTTATAGATAGGTAAGTTCTCACCAAACTGTAAGAATACTTCATGATCAATATAATAACTTTGTCTACCTGTTAACGTTCTAAAAGGTACAAGACGTTCGATATTTGTCGTAAATGGCGAATATCTTCTGCCTAATTTATTCGAACCAGGGAATACTGCTGTCGGTATAACTTCTCTCGGTTGTGCTGTTATATTTTGGAACGTTATTTTTTCTGATGCACGTTCAGCAGAAATATCTTTCAATGTCATCCCCGTTTGTTCTTCTAAGTCATCGTATGATTTTTGTGAGACTTTACCATTTGAAGCTGATGAAACATTCAATATGACATCTGCTACTTTACGTGCTGTATCCATTCTAGGGAGACCATTTTTAACAGTGTCATCTTCCCACGTATCTAACATAATCTTCAATTCATCGTATTGCTCTTTAACTGAGAAACTTACCCCATGAGCACCGACTTTACCTTTTTCTAATAATGGTCCAACTGATACATATTTATCGTATATAGCTGTATAATCCCTTTCTACAACTGCGAAACCAGGCATTGTTTTACCAGGTATTGCTTCAATTTCACCTTTAGACCAATCTTTAACAATTCCGTAAGGTGTTGAAATTTCTTGTTTAGAATCATGTGCTAAAGGCGTTGTCACAACATCTTTAAATGTCCCTTTCATATGTGTCTTCGCTAAATCCGAAACAGATTTTGCTAACGTTTTATAAATATCCCAGTCTGATTTTGATTCCCATAATGGGTCAACTGCAGGGTTAAATGGATGTATGAATGGATGCATATCAGTAGAAGAAATATCATGTTTTTCATACCACGTTGCTGCTGGTAATACGACATCTGCATACAACGGTGTTGCTGTCATTCTAAAATCTAACGCAACTAATAAATCTAGTTTACCGGTTGTTTCTTCTCGCCATACAATCTCTTCTGGTTTATCTGTTTCATTAGGGTTTGCTAATAGACCTGATTTAGTTCCTAATAAATGTTTCATAAAGTACTCTTGTCCTTTTGCTGAACTAGAGATTAAATTTGAACGCCATACGAACAATGTTTTTGGATGATTTTTCTTTGCATCTGGATCTTCTATAGCAAATTTAGTCTTTTTAGATTTTACAGATTCAATTGCCCTTTTAAGAATCGCTTCATTTGAGTCATCCCCTGCATCTTTTGCTTCTTCACCAAACAATAAGCTATTACAATCAAATTGCGGATATGATGGTAGCCATCCTAATCGAGCAGCTAATACGTTATAATCAGCTGGATGTTGATGTTTTAATTCATTAGATAATGGTGACTGTAATTTATCAACACCAGACTCTTCATATTTCCACTGATCCGTTGCAAAGTAGAACCAACTTGTAGCATTTTGAAGTCGAGGTGGTCCTTGCCAATCCTTCGCAAAAGCAATCGTTGACCAACCTTCTATCGGACGACATTTTTCTTGACCAACGTAATGCGCCCATCCGCCACCATTTACACCTTGGCATCCGCATAATATAACAAGGTTTAATATAGAGCGGTAAATTGTATCAGAGTTAAACCAGTGATTGATACCTGCCCCCATAATAATCATTGAGCGACCATTTGTATCAACTGCATTTTGAGCAAATTCTCTTGCCACTTGCGTCACAATAGAAGATTTAACACCTGTTACTTTTTCTTGCCATTTAGGCGAATACATTGAATTTTCATCTTCATAACTTGATGCTTCAAGTGGATGATTTAATCTTCTTACGCCATATTGACTTGTCATTAAGTCATATATTGTCACGATATAAATTGTTTCTCCGTCTTTATTTTCGATTTCTTTAACGATAATAGGTCTTTCAAAAATACCATTTCCATCATTATCAAAATACGGAAATTGAATTGTTATCACTTTTGATTCATGGTCTTTAAAAGATAGAGCTGGATCTATTTCTTTCCCATCTTCACCAACTAAATTTAAATTCCATTTAACGCCTTCTTCATATCTTTGTCCCATTGTTCCATTAGGTATGACAAGTTGTTTACTATTTTGATCGAATACAACAGGCTTCCACTCTGCACGTTCTGTCTCCATACCTAAATCACTAGATCTTAAGAAACGACCTGCTTTATAGCCTTCTCCATGTTTATCAAGTTGTATGATAAAAGGCATATCCGTGTATTGTTTTGCATAGTTGATAAACATCTCTTCTTGCTTATCTTCATAATATTCTTGAAGAATGACATGTGTCATAGCTTGTGCTAATGCTGCATCAGTACCAGGATTTGGTGCTAACCAGTTATCAGCAAATTTCACATTTTCAGCATAGTCTGGTGCGACAGAAACAACTTTAGTACCTTTGTATCTAACTTCTGTCATAAAATGCGCATCTGGTGTACGTGTTAAAGGTACATTTGATCCCCACATAATAATATAACCGGCGTTATACCAATCACTTGATTCAGGAACATCCGTTTGTTCACCCCAAATTTGTGGTGAAGCCGGTGGTAAGTCAGCATACCAATCATAAAAACTAAGCATTTCCCCACCTAATAACGATATAAAACGCGCACCTGAAGCATAGCTAATCATGGACATAGCCGGTATAGGTGTAAATCCAGCAATTCTATCTGGACCATATTTTTTCACAGTATATATAATTTGTGCTGCGATGAGTTGTGTCACATCTCTCCAATTTACGCGAACGTGTCCACCTTTACCGCGCGCACTTTTATAAATTTCAGCTTTCTGCTCATCTTCAACAATAGATGCCCAAGCGACAACAGGATCTCCAAATTCGCTTAATGCAGCTTTCCAAAGTTTCCATAACTTACCTCTAACATAAGGGAATTTCACACGTAATGGACTATATTCATACCATGAAAATGAAGCACCACGCGGACATCCTCTAGGTTCAAACTCAGGCATATCAGGTCCACAAGAAGGATAATCAATTTGTTGATTTTCCCATGTAATCACACCATTTTTCACGAATACTTTCCATGAACAAGAACCTGTACAGTTCACACCATGAGTCGTTCTGACAACTTTATCGTGACTCCATCTTTCTCTGTACATTTTCTCCCATTCTCTACTTTTTTCTTCTAATATAGACCAATTTCCATTAAATTTTTCGGTTGGCTTAAAGAATTTCAAACCTAACTTAGACATAGTTAGAACCTCCTATTATTTGCCCTTAATTATCTATATCAATTGTAATTTTTTTCACAATGTTTATGTATTAGGGGATTACCTATACAACATGACGAATTCCCTACATTCTTTTATTTGCACAAAAAAGCCTCAAACAAAGTGTTTATCTTTGTTTGAGGCTTCAGACATATTATTTATTTTTCACCTTACAATGAACTGTTAACTAATTTCGATAACTTCATCTGCTAAAATTTGAACTTCTTTTTTAGAATGAGAGACAAGTATGATCGGTATTTGCCAAGTCTTGAAAATGGACTTTACTAATGCCATACCTTCGTCTTTTGTTTCATCATCTAAACTTGAAAATGGTTCATCTAAAAGTAATAAGTTAGGTTTAACACTTAATACTCTACATAATGCAACTCTTTGTGACTCTCCACCAGATAACGTAGATGGATATTGATTTAAACAATTTTCTATACGTAAATGTTTAATCAATTGCTCTGTCTCTTTATTAGGCTCAATCATGTAATGAATATTTTCATGAACTGTCTTATGCGGAAAAAGTTGATAATCTTGAAACAGATAGCCAATATTTCTATCTTGCACTTTAATCACATGCTTTTGATCACTGAGCACTTTTTGATTAATTTCTATTCTGCAAGTTTCCGCTTCAATAAGACCTGCAATAATGTTTAATAATGTGGATTTACCTATACCTGATCGCCCAACGATGGCATAAATTTTCGGAGTGTCAGCTTGGATATTTAATGATATCATTCTGTCTTTAATTAACTTTTTAATTGATATATCAATCATCCATATCTACTCCCATTTATGATTCTTTTGATTTAATATATTAAGCGAGCTTATCACACAAATTGCAAATGCGATGAGTACAATAACCCATAACCACGCTTTGTGTTCCTCACCTGCTTGCACTAAGAAATAAATTTCTAATGGCAATGTGTTCGTTAAACCAGGAATATAGCCAGCAATCATGAGCGTTGCACCAAATTCTCCTAATCCTCTAGCAAAACTCATTACAACACCAGAGAAAATGGAACGTTTAGATAACGGTAAAATAATAGTTCTAAAAATTTTACCTTCACTAGCGCCCATCGTTCTTGCTGAGTTAAGCATCTTTGGATTAATAGATTGAAATCCATTCATTACATGTTGATACATAAGCGGTAAACTTACAATAATCGCTGCTATTACTGCACCTACCCACGTAAAAATCACATTGATATGCAATACATCCGATAAAAATTGACCGAAAAACTTATTCTTACCAAAGACAATAAGGAGTATAAAACCCATAACTGTCGGTGGTAATACAATCGGTATCATAATAATGCTCTCAACTACAGGTCTTAATTTGCCTTTATAATTGAGCATCAGCTTTGCCAGAATAATACCTAGGATACAAACAATGATAGTACTGATAGTTGTTACTTTAATTGATATCCATAGTGGTGTTATGTCTGGCATAGCTTTATCTCCTATCCTTCAAAGTGATATTCTTTAAGAATTTCTTTAGCTTCTTTTGATTTTAAGAATTCAAACCATTCTTTAGCTTCTTTCTTGTCAGTAACAAGACCAGCTCTATAAGTAATTGGATGATCTAAAGGTGCATCCGCTAATTTAACGACGTTATCGACTTTTTTATCTTTACCTTTATACATATCTGTTGCGTATACAAATCCTGCTTCTGCATTTTCTTTTTGAACATAGTTTAATACTTGTTTAACATCTTTTGCGAAAACAAATGTACTTGTCATGCCGTTATATAGATTTTCTTTTTTCAAATATTCTACAGCGTAACGACCTGCTGGTACACTTTTTTCTTCACCAATTGCGACTTTGTTAGGCGAACTAACATCTTTAATATTTTTGATGCTAGAGTTTTCGTATTTAATGATAATTAATTTATTTTTAGCGTAATCATAAACTTCTTTAACTTTTTTACTATCTTGTAATTTATCAACATCAGAAGTGTTTGCAGACATTAATACGTCTACATCTGCACCAGCTTCTACTTGTTTACGTAAACTACCTGAACCACCGTAATTGAATTTAATATTCGTATTCGGATGCTTCTTCTTAAATTCTTTTTCTAGTGCTTTAGAAACATCTGTCAAACTCGCTGCTGCTGATACTGTTAACGTCTTACTTTCAGTTTCTTTTTTAGCTTTATCTTGGTTAGATTCTGTGCTACAACCAGCTAATACAAGTAACAAAGCAAAGACTAATGTTAAAAATCTTTTCATGACTTCTTTCCTTCCTTTTTAGATATGTACAAACTTAATTTACACCTTTATTTATACTATTGTAAGGCTCAAGTACATTTTTCACAAATTATTCTTAAAGTATAGTGAAATATGTAATGATAGGGAATATCCTTATTTAGTTGAGGATACTCCCTATCTATTATTGCATCGGTATTTCTTCTAAATCTTTAATTGGTTTTTCATAATAGTCTCTATCTTTTTTAGCGTTAAATCTGTCCGCTTTTTCTACTTTGACTGTTATGTTGTAATCAGGAATCTTAGCGTACTTCTCGTATCTACCTCTAGGTAATAAATAGTTGCCTTCAGGGAAATAGACTTCAATGTTTCCTTTTAAAATATCTACATATTTAGCGACACCTTGGAATACGCCGAAACCATTATGCAATACAACACCTTCACCTTCAGGAATGCTTAATCTATCAGCATCTTCTTTGTTCATTAATACATCATATCTTCCACCATGGTTAAAGGATTCATAATCGCCATATACCATTGAGTTAAATTGTTTACCTCTTCTTGTCGTCAACATGAAATCATCAGGTTGTCTGTTTAAGTCTGGAATGTCTACACTGATTAAATGACCTTTACCATCTTCAGTTGGACAAATACCATCTTCACATAGCCAAGCACCACCCCACTGGAAGACATCTCCTTGATTTCTTAAATGTTGGATACCATCATAATCCGGATTTGCTTTAGCAATCTCTTCTCTTATAGACTGACCATCTTTAAAGTCAATTAAATGTGCTTGTTCAGGTTTAACACGCTTAGCTAAATCAATATATATTTGCCACTCTGATCTTGCTTCTTTTATTCTATTTTGATTTCCTTCAATTACTGGTGAATAGTAAACCATGCGTTCTGTCGAAGTAGACGTGCCACCACCATCTTGCTCATATCGTGTCTTCGCAGGTAAAACAATAACCGTTTCTTTCGCATCAACTAAAGTAGACGTATTCAAAATAATATCTTGATGTACTCTAAGTTCTAGATTTTCTAAAGCTTTTTGTATAAATGTTGGGTCAGGCATTGTTTCTAAGAAATTCCCACCGGACATGTAATAGCATTTAATTTTACGCTCATGATCATCTGGTAACATAATATTTTCTAACGTTACACCAACCGTATCACCTTGCCAATCCGCAATATCAAATCCCCATAACTTCTCAATACGCTTTTTATTTTCTCCATCAAAAGCACCGCCTGGTAATACAAATGGATCACAGCCCATTTCTCCAGTACCTTGCACACTAGAATGTCCTCTAAACGGCATTAGACCACTATGCTTTCTACCTAAGAAACCTCTTAATAATGCTAAATTACATACTTGAGAAATATTATCCGTCGCAAACTCATGCATCGTTAGTCCTAGCGCCCAGGCAAATACAGCATTTTGGGCATTGGCAAGTTCTAGTGCTAATTTGTAAATTTGATCTTTAGAAATACCACTTGATTGTTCAATCTCTTCCCAAGACTGCTTCTCGACTGTTTCTTTAAGTTCTTCATAGTTTGTAACATGTTCCTCAACAAACTTATGGTTAATTGCAGAACCGTATGCTTGTTCTTCCATTTCAAACCAGTGTTTCATAATACCGTGCATAAATGCAATGTCACCACCGATATTAACTTGGTAGAATTCGTCTGCAACATTCGTACCAAATAATGCTGATTCTGCCACAGATGGAATCCAATATTTATCCATTGCCGGTTCTTTATATGGATTGATAACGATGATTTTTGTTCCTTTTTTCTTTGCTTCAAGCATATATTTAGTTGAAACAGGCGAAGCATTAGAAGCTACACTTCCCCAAAAAAGCAACACATTCGTACCTATCCAGTCTTGGTAATTCGCCGTTGAAGCACCAACACCTACTGAACGTTTCATCGCTGTTTTACTAGATGAATGACATATTCTAGAAGCATTATCGATATTGTTAGCACCTAAATATCTCGCGACTTTACTTGCAACATAGTATGATTCATTCGTAATCCCTCTTGAAGTTAAATAAAATGCATAATTTCTCGGATTCAATGATTTCATTTTTTGTGCTATTGTTTGCATCGCTTCTTCCCATGAAATACGTATAAACTTACGATCACCTTTTCGTCTCATCATTGGATAAGGAATACGACCTAATTGCCTTAATTCTGTGCTATTATATTTTCTCAATTCATCTATATCTTGATGTAAAATTTCTGGTTTTATTTCTGGCATTGTATTGAGTCTTAAAACATTAAATCGTGTTGTACACATGTGAGGACCGGTTAAAGTTTGATCGCTTAATCCAGATACACCTAATGCACACCCATCACAGACACCTTTAGTGATAATATTTTTAGCGTAATTTAAATTATCTTTATTATCCCAAACAATTTTCATTGTATCTCTTATATGTTTAGGCTTTACCTTACCTAGTCCAAAAGGTATTGGACTTACCCAAAATTCTGGTGCTGGCTTTAAATCTTTCTTCATAGGACCTTGATGTTTAGTCTTACCCATATTTACCCCTCCATGATTTCACTTACATTTATTATATGAAATCACAATATATTTTGAAAGTGCTTTCACTTTATTATTGGTAGTTTACAAAGTAAAATAAAACTATTAAACAATTATTTAAATGGGGAATCATTATGAAGCAAAATATGACTTACAATCTGCCAATATTAAAATACAAAAATGATCAATTTATTGAGACAACGGATAGCTACGTAACAGAATTTCCTATTACGATTATTATAAACGGAGAAGAGTTTGCAACAATCGTTTGTTCACCTAAAGATTTAGAAGAACTCGTGCTCGGCTTTATTGCATCTGAAGGTGTTATTAAGAAGAAACCTGAAATTAAATCTATTTCAATAGACGATTCTAAAGGTTTTGCACATGTAGAACTCACTAAAGAGATTGATGTCAATTTCAAAAAGAATACACAACGCATGATTTCTTCGTGTTGTGGTAAAAGTAGAGCTTTCTATTTTAATAACGATGCCGTAACAGCTAAAGTGTCACAATCTAGAATAAACATTACACCTCAACAAATCATAACTATGATGGATAAACTACATGAAGAAAGTAAAATTTTCAAAGAAACAGGCGGTTTGCATAATGCTGCCATAAGTGATGGAGATGGCTTCTATTTACATCGATCCGATATAGGTAGACATAACGCACTAGACAAATTATATGGCTATTGTATAGAACATGACATTACAATCAGAAATAAAGCACTCATCTTCAGTGGAAGAATTTCCTCGGAAATATTAATCAAAGCATCTAAAATTGGTGTCGGCATCATCTTGTCTAAATCAGCACCAACTAACTTAGCAATCGGATTAGCACATGATTTAAATATAACGGCAGTTGGCTTTATAAGAGATGGCAGCTTTAATGTATATAGCCACGCTTATAGAATACAAAACCAATCATAATAATAAATAAACAGGTTGAGACAGCATTGCTGTCTCAACCTGTTTTTATTTGTATTCTTTTAACGTTTCAAATTGAAATCCACTGTAAATATAACCTTGTCTTTTATACATATCTTTAGCTGTATCTTCACCGTCTGCTACAAGTATTATCGGTTTATCTTTAGCGATTTCTGCTACAAAGGCTTGCATTTTCGTTCCTATACCTAACCTTCTATATATTTTTCGAACACCAAAGCTATCTAATTCTACATATTTCTCATTCATCCATATAAGCAACATACCTGCAGGCTTACCTTTATAATAAGATAATACTTGAATCGGATTATCACTATGTAATTGTTTTTTATTTAATTCAACTTTAAGGTCTGCATAATCTTTGCCATATGCTTCATCTTGTTCATATGATACGTTCAAGAAATCAACAATATTATCCTCATTCGTTAGAACAACTTCAATGTCTTGATTGGCTTCACTTTCAAAGTTCTTCTCAGCATTGATATATAATTCTAACCAACCTGTTTCATAACCTTGAAATTTTAAATATTCTCTTAATTCAATATCGATTGTTTCATTTTCAGGAAAGACAAATTTAAGAAAAGGCTGATTATTTTTTTCATGGATTTCTTTCAACATTGCTTCATCTGCTTTAAACGTATCTATGTCTGGCATTTCTTTATACACAATTTTGTTAGAATCATACTGAATACGTTTATCCAATGTTTGATAATGTATAAACCTATTTGTTTCAGTCAAAACCTTTCCATCTGTTTCTATATCTTTAAATGAAACCATCGTTATTCACCTCGTTAAGTATTTCTTAATCGTTTTATTTCGGGTACGTTCTTCAAGCTAAATAATAACATAGTTGCTAATATTGCTTTAACAATATCACCTGGTAAAAACGTTGCTGCTAATATGTATCTTTTAGCGATTGAAATATTCATAAACTCACCCATCACAAATCCGCCAATTAAATTAAGGAATAGAACCCCAATGACAATATTAATTGTTAACGCATATGTAAACGAGAGATCTTTCCACTTTCTATCTATAAAGAATCCAATTAAAAATGCAACAACTGGGTAGCCGAATAAATAACCAGCAGATGGACCAAAGAATACACCTAATCCGCCTCTACCACCTGATAATAATGGCAATCCTGTTGCAACAAGTAATAAGAAGATAATTACACTTAATGTACCTCTTTTATATCCTAATAAACATCCCGCTAATATGATACCAATATTTTGTAGAACGATTGGCACCGGCATAAACGGTAATGGAATTGGTGGTATAAATGCTAATACAGAAATAAAAGAAGTAAACATTGCTATAATAACGATATCTTTAGTTTTCAAATTTTTCACTCCTAATATAAGATAACGATATTATACCACATTGTTAACCAATGTAAATTGTAGGTTAACAATTATTTTATAAACATGAAATAGCACCATATAGAGCTGAATCATTTCCCTTTGAAGTGACTTCAATTTTGGCATGACCATAATCAGTTGGTAAATAATCATCGATAAATGGTTCAATCAATGATAGGAGTCTTTCTTCTTGTTTAGAAATACCTCCGCCAATAAGTATTATTTCTGGATCAAACATAATTTGAACCTGCGCAATACCTTCTGCAACATGATTAGCCCATTGATTAAGGATGTCTTGAGCTTTTTCATCATTTTGATACGCCAAATCAAATAATTTCTCAACTTGCATATCTTCTTTATAATTGGCACTAATTAGTCTTTTTAAAGCTGTCGTAGATCCTCTATCTTCATATGTTGTATTCGTTTCTTTGTCATAAAGTAAATAGCCTATTTCACATGCTCTATACTTTTTACCTTCTAATAATTGATTTTCATAATATGCGCCACCAATACCCGTACCAATCGTCATTAAAAATATCGATTGAACTTCTCTATCAAACGTTAACAATTCCCCAAGTAACGCGCATGATACATCATTATTAACCGCTACTTTACCAGCAATATGTGCTAATGATTGCTTAAAATTTGTACCATTATAATATGGTATGGTAGGGCCAGCATATGTAATTTCACCTTTATGTGAATCAACGACACCTGCTGTAGAAATACCAACTTCAGGTTTATTTAAGTTAAATTCTTTTGTATATGATTCAACGATGCCTTTAACCGCTTCAACAATACCACCATCTTTATTATGTGGTGTTTCAATTTTTTGATAACTATGTATTGTGTGGTGGTCATCAATTGCGCCAGCTTTAATAAATGTGCCACCTATATCAATTGCAATTTTCATAATATCCTCCTAAATAGACAAATGTGTGGTCATAAGTTCTTTAGCTAATTGCACATCTTTGTTGGCAATTGCTTCGATAATTTTCTTATGCATTTCATTCGTTTGAATATAATTAATTTCTTTCCCCTCTTCTTCAATATGATAGAAGTAAGACTGAATAACAGAGCTTAATTGTTCAAATAATACATTTCCTGTAGTACTTAATAACGTTTGATGAAATGCTTTATCATTCTCATAATGATTGATAACATCTTCATTTACAATTGCTTTTAAATCACTGATATCCTTATCCAATTTAACGATTTCTTCAATAGCTGCACATTCAAAAATAATTCTCAATGACAGTAAATCATTTTTCGAACCATTTGCGACTTGAAAACTAAATAGAAATCCTTCAACTAAACTAGAGATATCCGGTGCTTTGATTACCGTTCCTCTTCCTTGAACCGTTTCGATCACACCTGTATGTTCGAGATAACTCAAAGCTTCTCTTACAACTGAACGACTCACGCCATACATTTCAGTAAAAGCACGTTCTGTCGGTAAGCGATCCCCTTCTGTCATGCCTTTATCCAAAATATATTGTTTAATTTCTTGTAATACTTGCGACTTCAAACTTTGGACTTCAATCTTATCTAATTTACCCATCATTTTTGCTCCAATTCTTCTATCCACTCAACGACTCTAGACAGATGTTTATTAATAATGTCATGTGCTAAAGTTAAATTTTGTTTCTCAATTGCTTCTATTAAATCAGCATGTTCTTTGTAAGATTTTTCTATATCTTCTTTATCAACAATTTGATTAAACTGGTTCTTATCAAAATACTCTTTAATAACTTTACTCATCGTGATTAATGTTTGATTTTCAGTAAAGATAATAATCGTTTCATGAAAGGCTGAATCATAGTGCGCGAATTTTTGAGATTTGTTGAAAGACTCATAATAAATATCATTCAAATCTCTTAGTTTTTTTGCATCAATCACGATTTTATTTTCTATTAAAAGACGTATCGCACCAAGTTCTAATATTTTACGCACTTCCAGTAATTCTTTAATTTTAAAACCATGCACTTTCATATGTGACTCAAAAAGCATTGATAAATGTTTATTCTTCTCTGTAATAAACATGCCACTTCCTGATTTAACTTGAATGAGACCACTTTGCTGCAAGCGACTAATCGCTTCTCTCACAACAGTGCGACTCACCCCCAATTGTTCCACAAGCATTTTCTCTGAAGGTAGTTTATCTCCATTATCAAATTGATGTTCTGCTATATATTCTTTTAATTTTTCAACAGCCACATCAACGAGTGATGTTCGTTTCATCATTTTACCTACCTCCTCTTAATTATTTATTTTATCATAAGTGATGTATCAAATAATAAAACGATTGACAGAAGAATATGTATTCGCTTACAATGTGATTATAAATTGGTCTGACAATATTATCAATTAATAAATATAAAGGAGTTTTTTAAATGAAAGGATTATATTCTGCATTACTCGTACCATTTGATGAGGAAGGCAATATTTTAGAATCAGGTTTAAGACAAATCATTCGCCAAAATATCGATAAACAACAAGTAGATGGTTTATATGTAAATGGTAGTTCTGGTGAAAATTTCTTAATGAATACTGAACAGAAGAAGAAAGTCTTTGAAATTGTTAAAGACGAAGTAGGATCAGACGCTAAATTAATCGCACAAGTTGGTGCATTAGATTTAAACGAATCAATTGAATTAGGTAAATTTGCTACAGAATTAGGTTATGACGCGTTATCAGCTGTAACACCATTTTATTACCCATTCAAATTCGAAGAGATTAAGTATTACTACAATGCCATCATTGAAGCTACTGGAAATGAAATGATCATTTATTCAATTCCAGCATTAACTGGTGTTAACTTATCTATACAACAATTTGAAGAACTTTTCGAAAATGAAAAAATCATCGGTATTAAATATACTGCTGCTGACTTCTACTTATTAGAAAGAATTAGAAAAGCATTCCCAGACAAATTAATACTTTCTGGCTTTGATGAAATGCTTATTCAAGCTGCTGTGTCAGGTGTAGATGGTGCGATTGGTTCAACTTATAACATCAATGGACAACGCGCTAGACAAATCTTTAATTTAGCTAAAGAAGGCAATATTGAACAAGCATATGAAATTCAACATGAAACAAACGATATTATTGAGCAAGTATTAGCTTTAGGTATTTACCCTACTTTGAAAGCTGTACTAAATGAAAATGGTATTGAGGGTGGTACAACTAAACGACCACTCGCGCCATTAGATGAAGCATCACTCCAAAAAGTTAAAGAACTTGTTTCTAAATACAATTTATAATTATTTGATGTACAAAGGGGATGTCATATTATGAATGAAGTAGGATTTGGTACAGGAAACTGGATTGCATTAATTTTATATTTAATTGCAACGTTATTAGTAGGTGTATATTTTACAAAAAGAGCTGGTCAAGATACAGACGCGTTCTTCAAAGCAAAAGGTAGAGTCCCTGCATGGGCGGTTGGATTCTCAATCTATGCGACAACTTTAAGTGCGATTACTTATATGGGAACACCAGAAAGAGCATTTAATACAGACTGGTCTTATGCAGCAGGAAATATCGCCATTATCGCGATTATTCCATTACTGATTTATTTCTATATTCCATTCTTCAGAAAGCTTGATGTAACAACTGCTTATGAATATTTGGAAGAACGATTTGGTATCACAATGCGTGTTATTGGATCTCTAGCATTTACATTATTCCATATTGGTCGTGTCGCGATTGTTATTTATTTACCAACATTAGCAATCACTTCCGTTTCAGATATTAACCCATATTTAATCGCAGCATTAGTTGGATTATTATGTGTTATCTATACGTTTATGGGCGGTATAGAAGGGGTTATTTGGAGCGACGTTATTCAAGGTATTATCTTATTAGGTGGTGCTGTTGCCGTTATCTTCTTAGGTGCTTTCCAAATTGATGGGAACTTCGGTACAGTGTTAAATGAAGCTGTACAAGATAAAAAGTTTTTCTCAATGGATAACTGGAAATTCGGTACTGCTGCCGCTGCAATTCCAATTATATTTATTGGTTCTATCTTTAATAACTTACATCAATACACTGCCAGCCAAGATATCGTTCAACGTTATCAAACAACTGGTTCAATATCATCAACAAACAAATCATTATGGACTAACGGTTTATTAGCATTTATTACAATCCCTATCTTCTACGGAATGGGAACTGTGTTGTATTCCTTCTATAATAATGTTACATCTTTACCAGAAGGATTTAATACTTCAGCTATCGTACCTTATTTCATACTGACACAAATTCCACCATTTGTTGGCGGATTATTAATCGCTGCTATATTTGCAGCAGCACAATCAACAATTTCTTCAAGCTTGAACTCAATTTCAGCATGTGTGGTTGTCGATTTAAAACAAAGATTTTCTAAAACAAATAACACGAAAAATGATGTATTATTAGCAAGAATCATCATTATTCTTGCAGGTGTCTTCAGTACGTTGGCATCATTATACTTAATTAATCAAAAAACAAACGAAACATGGGATTTATTCTTACTTGTAACAGGACTATTCGGTGTACCAATTGCCGGCGTGTTTGCAGTAGGTATATTTACTAAAAAAGCCAATACTTATGGTGTTATCATCGGACTAATCGTCGCAGCAATCGTTTCTTACTTTGTAGGAAAAACAGATATCACACCATTTACAGTATCCGTTATCGGTTTCTTTATCGCATTTATTGTAGGTTACTTAGCAAGCTTACCATTCGCGAAACACAACAAGAATATCGTAGGCTTAACCATTCATACAATTAACGATCAATACGTGAAAGAAACAAAATAATGAACTATATAAAAAGCAGGGACATCGGCGTCCCTGCTTTTTATTTTTGTTGCATAATGTATAATCTTTGTTAATCTTCTTTATGAACTTCCCCTAATTCTAATTCCTTTCTAAGTGCACGTTGTAAAGTCTGACTAAAGTTAATTTTCTTTTTTTTGCCTAACTCTACCATATATTTTGGGAGAGTTACCATTTTATTGACCGTCTTATTCTCTTCACGTAACCTCACAATATTTGTGTCTACTTTAACTAGCTGAAGTTGTTGCTGACTTTTTAAATTTCTTGCAAGATCATGATAGTTAGTAGGATTAGGAATATAATCATGGTCATCCTCCATTACTAATAAATGACCTCCTAGAGCATCAGAAGCCATATCAATAGCATCCTCTATATTTTCACCAAAAGTATTAGCACCAGGCAAATCAGGAAATGAAACATTGTAAAATTTATCTTCTTTTTCTATTAAGGCATAAAAATGGTATTTCATATCATCCACTCCTATTATATTACTTCTATTGTTATCTCATTTTTACTTATATTACATCACCACTAAAACATATGTTTAAACATATGTAAATTTTTAAGACAATAAAAAAGCAGAGACTTACGTCCCTGCTTTTTATATTCTGATAATGAGAATCGGTGTTATAGCATTTGCTATTGATTATTCAGCTTTTTTAAGAATTTCATCTTTTAAGTATTTACGTTGCATTTCTAATGAATATGGATCGTTATACCAGAATGTTTGTGCATCAATTTCGATGACTTTGTCATTTTTAACTGCTGGAATTGATTTCCATGATTCAGTTTTAGTGAATTCTGGTTTTGCTTGTCCTTTTGTTACTGGTAAGAATAAGTAATCTCCTGAATATTTTTCAATTTCTTCTTGAGAGATTTTTTTCCAACCGTCTTTTTTAACATCTTTTTCAATGCTTTCTGGCATTGCTAAACCGAATGCTTGGTATAATACTTCTGTTCCTCTACCCCAGTTTTCACCGTAAGTATAGATGTCTTTTTGGAATGCTTCAATAACTGATACTGTAGTATCTTCGCCGATTTTATCTCTAATTTCTTTCCCGTCTTTAGAAGTTTCTTTCTTCCATTTTTCTACCCATTTTTTTGCTTTATCTTCTTTACCAACTAATTTACCTAATTCTACTTGCATGTCTAAGTAATTGTGTTTTGCATAGTCGTAAGGAATTGTTGGAGCGATTTTCTCATATTTCTTTAAGTTTTTATCTGCGTTATATGTAATGATTAAGTCTGGTTTTAATTTAGCTACTTGTTCAACGTTGTCTTCACTAACTTTTTCAATACCTTTAATTCTATCTTTAAGTATTGGTGTTTGATCTGTAGAAGCTGGTACACCCACAGGTTTAACACCTAAGTGTAATAAGCCACCAACGTAAGATGGTGCTAATACAACAATACGTTTAGGGTTTTTCGGGATATCTATTTTTTTACCGTCGTCTAATTTATAACTTACTGTATCTTTACTTGATTTTGTTTTACTGTTGCTCTCTTTCTCATCAGATTTATTGACACAAGCAGCAACAACTAATGCTAAAGCCATAATAAGCACTAAAAGTTTCTTCATAATTATCCTCCCAATTGATAATGACTCTCATTTTCATCTTTGTCTATTATATAACCCTTCAATGTATATAGCAATAGAATTTTTAAATTTATATAACTTTTTTATTCTATTTTACAATAATAATGATGTATGCAAATACAACAAAAAAATACCGATAAAAGACGTTACGTCATTTTATCGATATTTTAATATTATGATTTATTTTTACTTGGTAAAGTTTTAACAAAAGTGAATAATACAACAGTTTGGAAGAATAACATGATGCAAAGACCAATGCGAATATAGAAATGATCAACCATCCAAATTGAAAAGCCTACTACGATATATACACTTATAAGCATTTCGAATTTTTTCTTTAAAGTGTACCCTCTATATTTTTGAAAATCTTCTACATATTCTTTATAAACTTTTGTGCTTACTAACCAACTATGGAATTTATCTGAACTTTTAGCAAAACAAAATACTGCTAATAAAATAAAGGGTGTTGTAGGTAATAACGGCAATACAGCGCCAGCAAATCCTAATATAGTAGCAAGTATACCAACTGATATTAATACAAATTTCATGCGGAAACCTCACTTTTAACTCATTATGTTCATTATAAGAACGCATATTATAAAATTGCAAGTAAAACATTTCAACTTATTGTTTAATAATTTATCAAATGCTAAAATTAATTAATTAATTAATTAATTAACATCTTTTAGAATCGAGGGGCTTATAAGTGCAAAACAAACAACTAAAAGGTACTTTATTAGTGATGCTTGGCGCTACTTTTTGGGGATTAGGTGGAACGGTTACTGAAAAGTTATTTACAGAATATCATTTACCCGTTTCATTATTTGTAGCAGAAAGATTAATATTAAGTGGATTTTTTCTTTTGCTCATTGCAAAATTAATTCAGAAACATCCTTTAACAAATATATTTAGAGTCAAACATTCATTATTTCAATTGATCATCTATGCTTTATTCGGCATGTTAGGTGTGCAATACACTTTTATGGCGACCATTGATAAAGGTAATGTTGCCATCGCTACTTTGTTACAATTTTTAGCACCAGTCGTCATATTACTTTATTTACTGATCACTAGAAAAAGTAAATTTAGAATAACAGATATCATCATTATTGTGTGTTCACTATTTGGAACGAACTTATTACTAACAAATGGTGATTATGCCACATTATCAGTCCCCCCAAATGCTATCGTATGGGGATTATTAACAGCTTGTGCAGCTGCTTTTTATACTGTATATGCTGTTAAATTATTTTTAAATTGGCCATCTCTTGTTGTTATCGGTTGGTCAATGTTTATCGGCGGTATTGCACTTTCAATTATCAACTTAGACTTCTCATTTCCTTGGCATTTATTAGATGTTCAAGGTGTGATTTATTTCATCTTTGTGATCACTTTCGGAACGATGTTTGCTTTTTGGATGTATTTAGAAAGCGTGAAATATATTAGCCCTCAAACAACTGCATTATTTGGTGTGCTTGAACCCGTAACAGCAGTTATATCTTCAGTTCTATGGTTAAAAGTACCATTTGGATTGTGGCAACTTATCGGCATGATTGTCATCTTGGTTGTCGTATTATATATGTCAGTAGGCATGAAACCAAGACGTAAAAAACGTAAAAAAGTCATACAAACAGATCAATTATAATAAAAAAATTGGGTTGAGACATGATGTTATGTCCCATCCCAATCTTTTTATTGATGTTTACTTCTTTCTTCTCTAGCTTTTTTAGCTAATTTTGTAATGGTTACATCATCCATCGGTGGATTGTGTAAGCCAGCTCTTATATCTCTATAATAGCGTTGTAACGGTCTTTCCATTTGTAGACTTTTCGCACCTACAATTCTCATTGCTATATCAATAATTTTAATAGAGTGATTAACAACAACATGTTTAGCTGCACCTAATTCAACATCTATAACTGCATCTGTTATAGAAGGATTTAAATATTTATTGATTACACTATATATATAATGTCTTGCAGTCGTTAATTCTAATTCCATCTGACCAATGTTTTGTTGAACAGCTGGAATATCAGCAATCACGCCATCGATACTTCCTGGACTATATTCATTCGCAAAATCAACAGCATAATCTCGTGCTGCTTGCCCAATACCTAAGTATACTGCTGGAATATGTAAATTCCATGGATTGATATTATTGCCTCTTGGACCATTCACAACTTCTACTAAGTATTTCTCATGAACTTTAACATCATCTAACACTAAATCATGACTTTCAGTAGCACGCATACCTACCATATTCCAGTTCTCTGCTATTGATAAACCTTCAGATTCTCTTGGTATTAAAAAGAAACCGAGTGCTTCTTTTTCAGGTACATATGCACCAACAAGAAAATGCGTTAACCTTTGACTCATTGTTGTAAATGTCTTAACACCATTTATAATGTAATGGTCTCCATCACGATCAGCATGTGTACTTGGACGTGCGCCTCGAGTTGGGCTGCCAGTTTCCGCTTCACTTACAGCTCTATTAACAATCGCACCATTTAATACTTCTTCAGCAAATTCATCTAATAAATCTTGCGTCCATAATTTTTCTTGATAAATTTGACCAACTACACCCATATGCCAACCAATGGCTAATGCCGTCGCACCATCAATTCTACCTAGTGTTTCTTGGAATAAAATGATATCTTCTGGTGTCGCATCTTCACCACCATATGATTTAGGAAGTACAATTTTCGTATAGCCTTCATCTATTAACCAATTAATATTTTCATATGGAAATTCTGAATTTAAGTCATTTTTTTCAGCGTGTTTTTGTAATGACGCTTTATGATTTTCTATTTTATTAACCCATTTTTGTTGGAATTCATTCTTAATAAATAAATCTCTACTCATCGTGTCCACACTCCTTAATATCACTTTATCATTGTATTTATTTGCTTTCAATATATATCCGAGCATACCAATAAGTTTTTATAAAAAACAGGCAATACTGAAATTCACGATTGGTATCAGTATGTGCCTGTATAAAATTAATAATTAATATGACTCTCCAAGTTCATTGAAGTCTTGGTCATTGTATTTTTCTTCATCCAATTGTCCTGTAATTTTAGCAGTAGCTGTACCTGCTAACATTGAATCATTAACATTCAATGCTGTTCTACCCATATCGATTAATGGTTCAACTGAAATTAATACCCCTGCTAAAGCAATAGGTAAATTCAATGTTGAAAGTACGAGTATAGCGGCAAATGTCGCACCGCCACCTACACCTGCTACACCAAATGAACTGATGACTACAACGCCGATTACAGATAAGATAAACGGTAAATCAATATCAATACCTGCACTTGGTGCAATCATCATAGCTAACATCGCTGGATATATGCCCGCACAGCCATTTTGTCCGATTGATAAACCAAATGAACCTGCAAAGTTAGCAATACCTTCTGGAACACCTAGTCTAGTTGTTTGTGTTTGAACATTTAAAGGTAACGTTCCTGCACTTGATCTAGACGTAAACGCGAATAGTAACGTTTCACTAGCTTTTTTAACATAAGTAGCTGGGTTTAAACCAACAACAGATACTAAGATTAAATGGATGATGAACATTGTAATTAATGCTGCATAAGATGCGACAACAAACTTACCTAATGTCCAAACTGCTTCAAAGTTACTTGTCATCACCGTTTTAGTCATAATCGCTAAAATCCCGTAAGGTGTTAATCTTAATACAAAAGTAACAATTCCCATAACTAAGGCATAAATTGCATCAATACCTCTTTTGATTAAGTTACCTTTTTCTGGTTCTTTTCTCATCACACGTAAGAAACTAAATCCAACAAATCCGGCAAATATAACAATCGCAATTGTTGAAGTACCTCTAGCACCTGTGAAATCTAAGAAAGGATTTGCAGGTAACAATTCAAGAATTTGTGATGGTAAATTATTAGCCGCCATATCTTTAGAAGTTTGTTCTATTTCTTGACCACGACTATTTTCCACACTACCTAAATCTATTTGTGATGCATCTAAATTGAATAGCATCGCATAAATAATACCAACTAAAGCTGCAACAGCAACCGTTCCTAATAAGAATGTAAATATCCAAGCACCAGCTTTAGCAAAGTTTTGACCAATTGTTATTTTAGTAAATGCTGAAACAATTGATATAAAGATAAGTGGCATAACGATCATTTGTAATAGTTTTACATAACCAGTACCTACAATATCAAACCATGAAGCTGTCGACTCTGTTACTTTAGAATCTACACCGTAAATAAGATGTAAAGCTAAACCAAACACAATCCCTATTCCTAAACCAATAAGAACACGTTTAGAGAACTTTACATGTTTCTTATTTAAATAACCTAATAAACCAATAAATAATAAGAAAACAATAATATTAATGACTACCCAAAGTGTTTCCATTAAAGGACCTCCCAAAAACATTTAATTCCGATACATTAAATAAGAATACACTTTAAAAATATGTTTTGCAATACGTTTTTCTTATTCTAAAATTTCAGATAAATATAATCGAAAAAACATACTAAGATCATTGTTACAATAATCTTAGTATGTTTTAAATTATGATGATTTTTTGAATTACGGTTGGCTTCTTCACAATACAAGACTGTCTTCAAATGTCCAAGATTTATCGGTTAAGATATTTCTATAGAATGGATCTTTACCGATTAACTTAATTTCATCTGCTAAGCTTTCGACTTCATCTAAATGGTGAGTTGTTAATATAATGAGTCTTGTTGTTTTTAAATGGTTTAACAATTTATGAATATCAAATCTGGATTTCAAATCAATGCCTACTGTTGGTTCATCTAAAATTAATATACTTGGATTTCCGAGCAGTCCGATTAATAAATTAACTTTACGTTTTGTACCACCAGAAAGAGAAGAGATTTTTGCTTTTCTTTCATATAAATTTAACTGATTACAATAATCTTCTATTAGTTCTGAAGATATAGGTTGTTTATTTAATGCTTTAAAAAATTCTATATTTTCATTTACTGTCATATGTTCAAATAATGCAATGTCTTGAGGTATATAACCTATGATTTCTTTGATTTTTTTATTGTTTAACTTTTTTCCAAAATAACGGATATCCCCGCTATCTGGATTTTCTAATGCTGTAATCATTCTTAGTAATGTCGACTTACCTGCACCATTTTCCCCTAATAATACAGTAAGTGTTTTATCTTTAAATGTTGTATTAAAGTCATGGAAAATTTTTTTATCTTTATACTTCTTTGATAAATGCTCTATTGTAATCATGTATACACCTCCTAAACTTGAAAAAACAAATAAAGACAACTTATTGCGATAGACCATATGATAGACATAAATAATTTATGACTAAGCGTATTTATTTTAAATAAGAATATGCTTAAGACACTTTCATATATAATCAATGTCATCAATAAGACTAAATAAAATACGATGCTTAATGACCATGATAATAGTAAGCTCGTGATAACTACAATCGCGAATAATAATATGACATGACTCAATATATAATACGTATATAATTTTAATTTGGTTCCACTAAACATCATGAGTCGCTCTAGTGCAGCATTTTGTTTCAGTCGTTGATGCAATACAATTTGACTACAACTTACAATTAATAGTAATGCAACATATACTGCTGCACCAATCGAAACATCTGAATGTTTTTGAACTGCATGGTGTTCCATTTTAGAGTGAGGTGTATTTTTAATATACGCTTTTTTAATTTTTTGCATCGATACATCTTGTTTAGATTTCTTTAAATGATCTTCAATAATGACGGGTATTTGTTGTTTGTATAAAGCTTTACTCGTCACTTCTAAAGCAATTTCTCCAATGAAATCATCTTTGTAATATAACGGAATGCTATCACGCAAACGATTTTCTTTTAACCGTTCACTAAAATCATCAGGTATTTGTAAGCTTACGATTGCTTGCTTTTTTTGAATGACATCATCAATATATGCCTCATTCTTTGATAAATGTATAACTTCTAAATATTTTGTTTGCTCTAAAGTGTGCACTAGCTCTTTTGAAGATTGAGATTCATCCAAATCTTGAACAGCTATTGGCATTTTAAATAATTGATTGCTAGATGCTTGAACACCTACAATGATCAATATTGTTATTAACAGCAATGCCACTAAAGTTACATATTGTTTCCATTGCTTTTTAACAACTAAATGAAAGATTGATTTCATCGGCGATACCTCCAATACAAAGCAGAGATCACTAATACAAACATTATACCTAAATGCCAATAATACATTGGATGCGTGTCAATGATGTAATTATTTAAAAGTAATTCTACTAGTTGATTAAAAACAATTGAAAACGGTAATGCCTCAATCATTCCTGCACTCAAACTTTTCAAATAAATGATTGGAATCACAGTACCAGATAACAATAATATTACTAACGTTAATAAAACTTTGAACAAATAATTTAATATATTTCTAAACGCAATATCAATAAAGAGAAAAACTAAAAATATCATGACTAAATAATAAGCAATATCTAAGCTAATTTGCCAAATATTATACATTTCGAATTCTGGTTTAAGAAAATGTATGATGACCCATAAACCAAGTATGCTCCAAAGCGTTGTATAGAAAAGACTAAACACACCTCTTACAATTGTTAACTTTTCATAAGAGAAATGATACATACTTAATCGTTCTTTTAATGCATCTTTTTGATTCATTTTTAAAATGCTAAAAATTGAAAAGAAAAAGAAAAAGATAGATACAAAATAAGTTGAAATTGTGTAATAGCCGAACGTATCAAATACTTTGATAGGCTCATCATTAAAGGATCCGCTTCTATTTAACCCAGTAAATAACATATCCGTCATCATCGTTAACAATTCATTTTCGGATGCACTAGGATAAAGAGATGTATATGACATAGCCCCCCCCATCGACAACATTAAACGGCTATAGACCGAATCTGTTAGCTGTAAAATAATAATACTTTCAACTGATTGTTTATCATATGTATTCACAACTATTGGTAACTCACCATTTTTATAAAATGCTTTTGTCATGCCATCTTTAAAGACAAAGTAGCCATCTATTTTCTTTTTTGATAATAGTTGTCGTGCTTTCTCTTCATTATAATGTTTAATAGACAAATCATTTCCGAGTGATTGCCCATCGCCTATCGCATTTAAAATTAACTTTGTTTCTTTAGATTGGTCTTTATCTACGATTCCAATCGTAAACGCCTGATCTTTTTCGTTTACTTGGTTAACCCCAATCATAACGGCCAACACAGCTAAAAATAATAATAAAATATATGCAATCAAATACCACTTTTTAATTAAAAAAGAGTGGTATATGTTGAACAATTTTATTGTCGACATATAACCACTCCTCTCTAATTATTGAATATCTTTTGCAAGATCTTCTCCTAAATCTTGTAGCTTATCTTCTATTTCTTTTGTTAAATCATCAACTTCTGAATCTGATAATGTATTAAAGTCAATCGCGCCATCTTTCTTGAATTTAATGTCTTTTTTCAGTTCAGTTTTACCATCCATAATTAATTTAATATTTTCACCATTCACATCGAAATCAACATTTAATTTTTGTTTTTGTTGATTGTTTTTAGTGTCTGTTGTTAAATTATGGTCGTAATTTAAATCGAAGCTTTGACCGCTAGATGGTGCAATCGTCACTTTACCTTTATCTGTACGTTTGTCTCCATCAACTTTAGATTTATTATCTAATTTTAATGTTGTTGTAGAGTATGAATTTTCATTGATTTCTAAATCATACTTATCGCTAATTTCATCTTTACCAGTTGATTTACCTTTAAGTGTAAGTCCACCGTCTTCACCTGGTGCTGATACTTTATAATCTACTTGAACGCCATCATCGATCACATTTGTACCTTGTATTCTAACTTTTTCATTATCTTTATTTGTAATTGTTAAGTCACGTTTCAAGATTTCTTTACCGTCTACGTAAATGATAGATTTCACTTTAGGATAATTCTTTACATCTTCATCTTTAGCTTTTTTCAATAAATCTTTAATTTCTTTATCGTACTCTTTTACATTACCTTGTTTTTCTACAATGTTTTTAATATCTTCATCTTTTTTAGCTTCTTCAAGAATTGCTACAACGATTTTCTTAGTATCTTTTTCACTTAAGTTCATTGTTACTTTTTTCAATTCTTTTTCATCATCAAAAATCTTAACTTTTTCTTTGTCTTTTTCAAAGTTATCATCATCTAATTGATCAACAAATAAGTCACTATATCTTTTTGAGATTTTGTCGATTTGATCTTGAGAGATTTGAGAGCTTGATAAGATCGTATTTAAATTTAAAGAATCATTTGTGATTTCTTGTCCATCTGTTGAATCTAATGATTCACCAGTAGCTTTTTCGATTCCTTTTTTAATTTCATTATTTTTTACTTTATATATGTCTTTAAATAATGGTGTTTCTAAATATTGATTATTTTTGTCTGCACTCCATTGGAAGTTACCAATCTTGTTGTCTGCAATTGTAGGTTCAATACCTAATTTAGAGTTTTTCGCTTTAGGATCATGCCCAACATTAAAGACAATATTCGTTGAGTCGATAACTGACTTTGGTATGCCTAATTGAGAAACTAATGAATCTGATACTTCTGCTCCAAATTTGAATGATGTTTTATAAGATTCATCTTTCATTTTATCTTGGAATTCAGTTTCGTTTTCAAATCTGTCGTTAAAGTATTCTTTCCAAGATTTTGCTGATTCTTGTTCACTTAATAAATATGTATTCTTTGGCGTATTTGTTAGAAAATAATATGTTGCTGCGCCACCAATTCCTACTATTGCAAGAAAGGCTACTACAATTCCTATAATTAGTAACTTTAATTTAGTAGACATTTAAACACCTCTTTTTAAAATTTATAACCATATCATAACAAATGTTACAACATTATGACATAATATTTTAAAAATAATTATATTTTTTTGTAAATACACATTTTTCCTGGCGTATTATAACTCATATTCATTTTATTTTTTTTCATTTTGATAATTTGATATTTGGATGGCCATAATGCTGGTATATATGCATACCCCAATATTTGCTTCCATAAAGGATCTATATAATAGTAATACTCATCATCATATCCAATTAATAAAGTTACATGGATATTAGTAACATAGGATTTACCTTTATCACCGATTTTAAAAATTTTGCGAATCGGTTTAGCTCCTAATGTCGTATGATATATTACAACCGGATGACTTTTATCAATTATCTTCTCTAGATCTTCAAGTTCAGTACCCGTACCATCAATAATTTCTGAATCATATCTATTTAGAAATTCTGCAAGTACATTCGGAAAAATAGTTTGATGATGGCCAAATTTGATTAGAAAATGATTGCCTACATATCCCTTTTCTGGGTTATCTGAATGTGTTGGCCACTTTCTCATAATAGTCGTTGCATTAATATCTTTATTATAGTAATTAAGCAGCATCGAACTTGCCGTACCTTCACACCCCATAACCATTGGTATAGGAAATAATTGACTTTTCGGTTTAACATTTAAAATTATGCCCATAAAGGTTCTCCTTTTACGATATCTTCTTAAATAAATACATTTGTTTATACATATAATATATCATTTAACATTTCACTACATAGTATAAGAAAGCGGGACAGAGCATCTTTTACTAAAAAGATTTCTTTATCCCGCTTCTCGATATTATTATAGTATTTCAGCTTCAATTTCCATTAATAATTTTTTTATCTTTTTATGTTGAATTTTAGATACTTGAATAGCGACAGTTCTCTCATCCTGATCATTTCTTTTCTTAGAAATAAGCCCTTTTTCTTTTAAGTTTTGTACGGCTTTTGAAATATAGTACGGCTTAAATTTAGATTGTTTAATGATATCTTTAACGTTGTAACAATCTTTCTCGCCTCTATATATAAACTAAAATATATATTTCTTCGAACGAGAGTGCAAATTGACTTTTGATATTTGCGACATAATCTTTAGACTTCTTAGTTGTAACAACTAATTCAACGATATTTCTGATTGGTACCGATACTGATTCCATTGCAAATCAACTCCTCAAAATAATTTAATAAATTGTTGAATTGGTATATTGTGCAATCTTTAGTATCTATAGCATTTTCCCTTTCAACACAATGATTTAATAATATTTATTATTTTATAATGACTTTTAAAAACATTTAATAAATTTTCAAATATTGACTTTTCAACATTTTTGTTTTTCATATAAACCCTTTTATATCAATCTCTACAGCGTTCAATTTACAAAAAAAATCACCCATGTACATAGTTTGTATTTAAGAATTTTTAAAAGTTTATTACTTTTTAAATATAAAGAATTCCTGTCATAAATTGAATAATATATAATATTAAAGATTATGATTTTTCTTTTGTATTTGCATCATTTTGAAATAAACAAAAAAATCTGGCACATCAAAATGTACCAGATTTAAAGATTGTATATTATTTTTTCTTACCTAATGTATCAACGAAACTTAATGCAGATAAACCTAAAAGTGTTAAAGCATGTTTAGCACCTTTAAAGCCATGTCCAGCTTCATAGTGTTTATATGCTGCAACTGTCATAACAGAACCTACAAGTACTGAACCTAATCTTGATAAAGATTTGTTGCAAGCACTTAAGAATAAGAAGATTGAACCTACTAGTTCAAGTCCACCAGCTAATTTCATAGCATTTCTTGAAAGGCCGAATCCTTCTTCGAATTGTTGAGCCATACCGTCGTCATCTTTCACTTTTGGTTGACTTGAATCAAAAATTTGTTTACCTACATATACATTTAATAAATATCTTAACATTACTTAATTTCCTCCTTATTTTTCATATATTCATCTACAATCGGTTTAACTTGTTCACCTAATAGTTGAATAGATTTTAATACTTTTTCATGCGGCATAGAGCCTACTGGTAAATGTAACATAAATCGATTAATACCTAAATCTTCATGCAGTTTAATAATTTTAGCTGCAACTGTTTCAGGACTTCCAACAAACAATGCACCATGAACAATTTCTTGTTCGAATTTTCCCATTGAATATGGTGGCCATCCACGTTCTCGGCCTAATTGATTTATAACATATGCACTTGATGGATAATATTCTTCCATAGCTTTTTCATCAGTTTCAGCAATGTAACCCCATGAGTGTGTCGCTACAGGTAATTTAGATGTATCAAAACCATTTGATTCAGCAACAGCTTTGTACATTGCCACATTACGTTTAAAACGACTTGGCGCCCCTCCTATAATAGCATAAGTGATAGGTAATCCCAATTTTCCTGCTCTCATAGAAGATTCTGGATTTCCTCCAGTTGCTAACCAAATAGGCAATTTATCTTGAACTGCTCTTGGAAATACTTTTAAATGATCAATTGCCGCTCTTGTTTGTCCTTGCCAAGTTACGGTTTCATTTTCATTAATTTGCATTAATAAATCTAATTTTTCTTTATATAGTAAATCGTAATCTTTTAAGTCGTATCCGAAGAGTGGAAATGACTCAATAAATGAACCTCTACCTGCCATAATTTCTGCTCTACCATTACTAATCGCATCTAATGTAGCGAATCTTTGATAGACCCTAACAGGATCGTCAGATGATAATACTGTTACAGCTGATGACAATCTAATATTTTTAGTTTGACTAGCCGCAGCTGCTAACACTGTAACTGGATCTGATACTGCATAATCTTCTCTATGATGCTCCCCTAATCCATAAACATCTAATCCTACTTGATCAGCTAGCTTAATTTCTTCAACAATTTGATTAATTCTTTCGTGTGCAGGGAAAGGTTTGTCCACACCATTAATTGGAGAGATTTCAGCAAATGATGATAATCCTAATTCAAATTTCATGCTCTCACCTCGATATAATTATTATACTAGATATAATTATAGTACTAATTCTCCATTTGTCAATAATATTAATCAAAATAAAAAATAGCACATAAACTTCTGCAGAAGTTTATGTGCTATTTTTCTTTTTAATGATTATGTTCTAAATTGCATAACTTGATAATAGACTGTTTTAAAGGCATCTCTTGTTCATAAATCCTTAACTGATCGATTGTTTCTGGATTTAAATAAATACACTTTTTAGGTTCTCCATTTTGAAATGCAACAATTGCTTCACCATCATCACTACCTTCAAACATTCTATCGACGTCTGAAAAATATTGACTTAAAATATAAATTAATGCATCACTATATCTTTCACGGTCTTGTTTATATAATTCAACTTGATCATCTTGTATATAATACGCATCAACAATGGTCATGCCTTTCACTTCAGATATTTCATGCGTGATATTTTGACTCAGTTGTTCTTTCTTAAAAAATTTAAACAACGTAAACGATCCCCTTCATTTATCAATTAATTAGATTTACTTCTTTGATATTCCTGATACTCAAAAAATACTTGGAATAGCATGATTAACATTGCAGGATGATATTTTGAATTAACAATATCAATATTATGATTGGATGCAATTTTAAATCTTTCAGACTTAGTCTCCATGACTAAATTATTTGCTTCATCTGTGACTTTTACAGATCTAGATATAAACCCTGATTCAAACAATAAAGTATCGTTTTTCTCACCATTAAATATTATTCTCGGTTTAAATCCAATTTTTGTTTCGAATGTACCTATTTTAGTATCGTTCTTAAATACTTCCCAAACAGTTTTAAAAGGTGTCTTTAACTTTCCTTCTATCGATCTTTCTTGTAACACTTTAAAAGTGCCACCTTCAAATTCAATCATAAAATTATGTTTCTTTCTCCCTAATAACGCAAATGTTTCTTGTCTAGTGGATGTATAATATAAGCTTAGATTAAATGCAGGATTATTGTGTTCATCATAGACTTCTATTGGTTTTGTTGATGCACCGAAAAAGTTTTCTTTGAAATGATAATGTGACATATTAACCTCCTGAATGAGCTGTTATTATGCTCATTCTACCATAGCTAAATTTTGTTCACCATCTTTAACATTTTGTAATTTCAGTACATTTTCTATCATTAATTTAATTAACTTTTCTTTATCCTTCTTAATGGAAACTAATGCAATTCTTTCATCAGTTTTAGACCTTTCTTTATCAAGATAGTTTAATTTTACAAGTACTTTTATGGATTTATTGATTTTTACTAAATCCCATCCAAACTGATCTTTAATATCTTCTAGTGTTCGACACCCGTTATGAGACATCTCTATAAATAATAAAATCATAAATTGATCGATATTCATTTTATATTGATGATTGATATTAAAATGTATATCACTCATCACACGATTAATTTCTATCGCATAATCAACGAAATAGTCCGTATTTAAATCTGTAGAAATCTCATTTAAATTATGCTGAAAATCTATTTCTATTTGATTAATTAATTGAGATATTTTCGTTTTGTGACGAGTTTCTACTATTATAATAATTTTTCTCTCATCTTGCTTTAATCGTTCTTTTTTATAATAATTCAAATCATGTAAATAGGATATGACATGTGTTAACATCGTTTGATTAATACGAAGTACTTCTTTAAAATCTAAAGCTGTATATTTTCTTCTCTTTTGATTATCATTAATAAATTTCAAAATCTTTAAATGATAAATATTTAATGCGCAATTTTTCTTTAGTATTTTCTTCACTTGAAAATTCAAATAATTTAATTTCAATAATTCGTTCTTATATTCAGTCATAGCTCAATACCACCTTATTTTATTTTTTGTTTTATATAGATATGCTTAATGACATCAGCTGAAGAATCATAATCTATTACTAATTTTCTTGATTCTTTATCAAAATTTATTGTATTTATCTTATTACCAGTTTCCTCATTAAATTGCTGATTAATTGGCTTATTACGTTTAATACGAATATCGTGAATTCTATACTCAATATCCTCAATGTTCAATCCAGTAATATTTAGTTTTTGATGCAGCTTATTAAATAGTTTATTATTTGGAAAGATTAATAGCTGATATTCATTTAAATAATGCGTAACTAGAATATTGTCATTAAAAAACACGATATTTCCTCTTAATCTTTTTAAAGTTAATATTAATTCAAATAACTGATACTGACTTTCTTTATTTAATTGTAATTCTTTGATCATAAGGTGACTGCTCTGTGAAGGTATCATACTATCAATCCAAGTATCATCTATAATAATTGAAATTCTTTGCTTATACTCTAAACACCATTTAAATGTTTCAATAAGTGATTCGATTAGGGATTGTCGGTTGATATAAGATATTTAACGAAGAATTATTCTTTAATATAGTAGTTATTTCTCTGTCGGAGACTAATTCATGGTAAACTTTGCATGCAATTTGGTTATTTCCATCTATTATATGTGTCATTTGATTAGCTAAGTATTTATCGTAATCATTCAAAATTAATGTTACTTTTGAATCTTTCAATGTTTCATTTATCATTTTATAAACGTGATTATATTGGTAATATGTCATATTTAAATAGAAATGAAACTGCCTCTGTCCATAATAGTACGTGCAATCAATTAAATAATTTAATAGTCGCTTAAATCTATCTGCAAACACTTCTAAATTTTCATTTCTAGATAAATTTATTTCAAATGAAATCTCAAATTGGTGTTCTAATGAGAAAGAAAACATTTGATGCATCAATCTATTACTTTCAAAATTTGATTCGTTTAAAAGTTCATTAATTAAGTGATGCGAAAACATTAAACCGTATTGCCCAATTTCTTTTCTCATCGTTAATAACTTTGATTGCTGAAAATTATTAGTTAATGTTTCGATATTTCTGATATATATTAGTAAATTAGATGTTGGGAGCTTTGATGTTAATTGATCATCTAAATGAATATCTAAACTAATATAATCTGCAACATTATTTGTTAAATCTTTCAGTCGATGAGATATCTTATTTAAATTTTCAATAAGGTTTGTCCGTTTATTATTAAATGGGTAATACTGATCATTCGTGAGTTGCTTTCGATATTTTGCTGGTGTTATATGATACTTATCTCTAAAACTCGTTATAAAATTTGATTCATACGCAAATCCATTATCCCCTGCAATTTGTGTAATAGATTTTTTTGAATAGATTAAGTCAAATATCGCATATGATAAACGAATACTTTTTCTAAGTTCTCTAAATTTCATATCTGTTATTTCTTCTAGATTTTCTGAAAACCATCTCACTGATAAAATACAATTCGTCGCAACTTCAGCAATATATAATTTCTCTTTATAATGGTCATGCATATAATTGATAGCTTTATGTATATCGTTGTTTAAATAATAATCATGATCTTCATCTACAATTCTATATAATCGTAATGTCATCATAAATTGCTTGATTGTATTAAACACATTTGTATCCATGTCATTTTTATATTTAATGTAATTGGCGAGCACCTTATTCATAAAATACTTAAGAACACTGTTATCAAGTTTATCTACATCAATATAGTACTTTTTCTCAAATTGAAAGAAATAATCAAGTTCACATCTGGATAAATACAAAGTGGCTATAACGGTATCTTCATTAGAATAAATACGATAATGTTCCAAATCATTAATGATTACAATATCATTTGCTTGATATATTTTTCTTTTTCCATTGATATAAATCTTACTACTTCCTTCTATTATAAATAGTAGTAATAAACCCATATTAAAATCAGATTGAATATTTAAAGGTTGGTAAATTTTTAAATTACTATCATATAACATGTCAAACACCTCAATTCCTTATGAAACATCTTTATTTACTATTCATGATAATTATAATTCAACAAATATTACTAAAAATACTTTATTCTTGACTTTTTATTATGAAGTTTTGTACTTATTTTAATCCTTTAGATGCAATATTCTTTTGTTTATTTGATATAATTTTTCGTATTATTATCCAAAGTCAATTATTTTATTATGTCTTAAATATTACAAACGTGTAACAAAGAATCGAGTTCAATACTTAAAAGTGCTTAAAAACGTTGATATTATAACGTTCTTTATTCAGTGTAAAATGTTCGGAATTATTACATGAAATCTTTAGATATTTAAATTAAATTACAAAGTTTTAACATTCAACACAAACTAAATAATTTCTGATAAAGTAGGTTTTGTTGATTAACAGCGAAGAAAAAAACTTATTAGAAAAAAAACATAAAACATATACGAAAAAATTATTTTTAAATTATCTAGGAGGATTTATTTATTATGAAGAAAATCGCAACAGCAGCAATCGCAACAGCAGGAATCGCAACATTTATGGCACATGACGCAGATGCAGCAGAAAATACACAAGGATATAATCCAAACGATCCATATTCTTATTCTTACAATTACACAATTGACCAACAAGGTAACTACCACTACACTTGGGAAGGTAACTGGAATCCATCTTCTCATTACGGTTACGAAGCTCAACAACAAGTAGCAACTAACACTGCTTCTTCAAATAACGAAGCAGCTTCAAATACAAATTATTCACAACCAGCATTCAATGCTGCGCCAAATGGTGGTGGTTTAGGAGATTCTCATAACACATCTTCAAACCAAAACAATGTTCGTGTAACAACTACACAAGCACCATCAACTAGCAACCATACAGCAACTACATCAAACTCAAGTTCAAATGTAAGCACTACAACTACATCAACTTCTCGCCCATCAACTGGTGGAGGAGCTAACTTATACACTGCAGGACAATGTACTTACTATGCATTCAGCAAACGTCCTGACTTAGGTAGCACTTGGGGAAATGCTAATAACTGGGCTAACGCAGCAGCACAATCTGGTTACACAGTAAATAACAACCCATCTGCAGGTTCAGTATTACAAACTACAGCTGGTGGATACGGTCACGTAGCTTACGTTGATAAAGTAAACTCTGACGGTTCTATCCAAGTTTCTGAAATGAACTACCAAGGTGTAGGTGTTGTTTCAACTCGTACTATCTCAGCTTCAGCAGCTGGTTCTTACAACTACATTCACTAAGATGAATATAAATAAAAAAGAGCAATCATTGCGATTGCTCTTTTTTTATGCATTTGTTTTTACTTTTTTAATACCGATACCTGTTATACCATAAAATGCTGCAAAGAACACACATAAATAACATGGTACAGTCCACCAGAAGAATTCTCCTAACGAAACACCCAATAAATCACGATAGTATATACCTGAAGTACCCCAAGGGATAAATGGCAACACCATTGTTCCACAATCTTCTAGCGTTCTTGATAAGTTCACACGATCTAAATTACGTTCATTATACATGTCCATTAACAATACACCTATCATAATAATCACGACAGATGCAACACCAGCTGCAAATACAAGAATTAAACTTCCAGCTATCGTAACTAATATCAAATGTGAATCTTTAGAAACTTTACTAGATATTGTCGTTAAAATAACTTTTAAACTACCGGATGCTTCTACAATACCCGCAAATGCATAACCACAGAAAATCGTTACAACAATTTCAGTCATACTCATAATGCCACCACGTTTTAACAGTTCTATCATTGAACTTGATGCATCATTTTCAGATAAGCCTGTCATATTGATATTAAAACCTTGCATCGTTACATTAAATGCATCTACAATTTCAAATCCATTATTAAACACACCTACAAACATTGCGACTAAACTAGATAATAACATCATCGGTACAGTAGGTTTTCCTATACTAATACCTAAGACGATAACAATGACTGGTACCCATACCCAAAAGTTTAAATTAAAAGCTGTATCAATATTACTCAGCAATTCATTTATTCTTTTGCTTTCTACATTTTTAGCATCAAATTGTAAGCCTGCTATAAACCATACAATAAGCCCAATAATTGATGCAGGTATTGTCGTCCACATCATATGTTGGATATGCTTAAAGATATTTACTTTTGTTACTAATGCAGCTAAATTTGTCGTATCAGAAAGTGGTGACATTTTATCTCCAAACACACCACCTGCTATTACAACACCTGCAACCATACCTATCGGAATATTCATTTCATTGGCAATCGCCATTAACGCTATGCCAGCAGTCCCAACTGATCCCCATGCAGTACCTGTAGCGACAGATGTAACGGCTGTTATGACAAATGCAGTTACTAAAAAGTATGTCGGATTGATCGTTTCTAAACCATAATAAATTAAAGCAGGTACAGTGCCTGAATACATCCACGTACCTATTAAAATACCGACTGCAAATATTATGTATATGGCTGGCATTGCAGTTGCTAACCTCTTTGTAATACCATCTTGTAAGTCTTCCCAAGTTAAGCCTACTCTAATGGCTATAAAGCTCGCATAAACCGCTGCAATAATTAATAAAGGTTGAATTGGATAATGTAGAATCCCAAAACCAATCAATACGACTAGCCCCATAAATAAAATCGTAGAAATTGCTTCAAATAAAGTTGGTAATCTCTTCATATAATGCCCCCTTCAATATACTTAGAAAACTAACCATATTATTTTATATATGAAAAAAGTAGTCGCAAATAATTTGCTAACTACTCTTTTTCAATGTTTTAATCCTTAACATAAATATTACAAGAAAATGACATTAATTTTCTAAAAATTCACCGTAAAACCTTATATTATCGGTATATTTTCTATATTACTGTTTGTCATAATTGGTCATAAATATTACTAAAATATTGTATCTGATTATGATTAAGTAACAACTGTATGAAAACACACACAAACATAAAAACTTCTGTTAAAGTATTATTTGTCGTCGGAAAACGACACAAACAAAACTAAAATTTAAATTTAAAACATATACGAAATTTACGGAGGATTATTTATAATGAAAAAATTAACAGCATTCGCAGTATTATCTACGGGATTAGCAACAACAATAATTGGAAATGGTGAAGCTTCAGCAGATACTTTGGATAACGCTCAAGCTCCAGTTCAAAACCAAACTCAAACTCAAAACTTTAACTATACTAATAACTATAGCCAAAATTACAACACTTCAAACATGAGTCAATCATTTACTTCTTCAGTAACACAAACAGCAACTCAAACTACAAGTTCATCAGCTAACTTATACACTGCTGGACAATGTACTTATTATGTATTTGATAAAAGACAAGCAGCTGGAGAACCAATTAGCTCAACTTGGGGAAATGCTAACCAATGGGCAGCTAATGCAGCAGCAGATGGTTACACTGTAAATAACACACCTAAAAAAGGTTCAATCTTACAATCAACAGCTGGTGCTTACGGTCACGTAGCATACGTTGAAAATGTAAACTCTGACGGTAGCGTTGAAGTTTCAGAAATGAACTACCAAGGTGAAGGTGTTGTATCAACTCGTACAATCTCAGCTTCAGAAGCTGGTTCTTACAACTACATTCACTAAGATTAATTGAATATCATTTAAAAAGGAGACTGGACATATCATTGTCTAGATCTCCTTTTTTGTTTATAAAATAATTAATTTATATTATTGATTGGCGGCATCGGTAAAAAAATGTATACTTGAATTAAGTTAGGAGGGATTATACATGAGTGAAAACGAACAAAATCCATTTCAACAAACTACAACACATTCGACATATGAAGATGTATCACAACACTTAGATACAACTGATGATGATAGATTATTCGGTATGCTTATATACTTAACAAGTTTCTTTGCTTCATTCTTTGCGCCACTTATCATTTGGTTAATTAAAAGAGAGAACTCTCCATTCGTTGATAGAATTGGTAAAGATTATTTGAATTTCTTTATTTCATATACGATTTGGGGAATCGTTGGTACCCTATTATGTTTAGTATTAGTAGGCTTTATTATATTACCAATATTAGCTATTTTAGCTTTTATCTTTACGGTTATCGGTGCTATCAAAGCATACAATGGAGAAACTTATTTACCACCATTATCAATTCGTATGATCAAATAACACTTTCAATTTTTGAAAGTGTTATTTTCCTTTTTTATAGTAAAACTGATTAAATACTAAAATTAAATTTCGTGATAGAATGACGTATACTCTTATAATCTTAAGAGTGACGTATTTTATGAATCCCCTTTTTAAACGTTATTTGTGCAGTTCCATTTTTATGGAAAGGCATAATTTTTTTTGTACTTTATCACTACAGTGCTTTAAAGGAGGAGTTTTTTTGGATCAAAAAATTAAAAAACCGAGAAGAAGATATATAAGCTTACCGACACAAATATTAATCGCTTTAGTATTAGGTATTGTAGTAGGATACTTTTTACACGGACAAGACCATTTAATTAAATTCATTCGACCTATTGGAGATATCTTTTTAAACCTTATTAAAATGATTGTTATTCCAATTGTATTCTGTTCATTAGCATTATCAATTTCAAACGTTGGTGATATGCATACAGTTGGTAGATATGGTTGGAAAACGATTTTATACTTTGAAATCATCACGACAATTGCAATTGGGTTGGGCATTATATTCGGAAACTTATTCAAACCTGGATTAGGTATAGACGCAAACAAATTACCTAAAGGTGATATTTCTAAATATGAACAAACTGCTGATGCTGCAGAAAAATCTACTTATGGTAATCACATGATAGATACAATAGTTGGCATCATACCTACAAATATATTTGAAGCTTTAACAGCTGGAGAATTACTACCTATTATATTCTTTGCAGTATTCTTCGGATTAGCAATCGCTGCTGTTGGTGAAAAAGGTCAACCAGTTAAAGATGTATTAAGCGGAACATTAGAAGCTGTATTCTGGATGATACATAGAATATTAAGATTAGCGCCATACGGTGTATTTGCTTTTATCTGTGTAACGATTATGACATTTGGATTATCTGCTTTAATTCCATTAGTTAAGTTATTAGCTGTTGTTGTAGGTGCAATGGTATTCTTTATTATTGTTGTATTAGGGATTGTCGCAAAAATTTGTGGTATCAGCGTATTCTCTATTATTCGCATATTAAAAGACGACTTATTGTTAGCGTTCTCAACTTCAAGTTCAGAAACGGTTCTACCATCAGTAATGGAAAAAATGGAAAAGTTCGGTGCACCAAAAGATGTTGTTTCATTTGTTGTACCAACAGGATATACATTTAACCTTGATGGATCAGCTTTATATCAATCAATCGCAGCATTATTTGTTGCTCAGATGTATGGTGTTCATTTAACGCTTGTTGAACAGTTAATATTAATGTTTACATTAATGATTACATCTAAAGGTATGGCAGCTGTACCTGGTACTTCTATAGTTGTTCTTATTACAACATTAGGGTCTATGGGATTAAATCCAGAAGGACTTGCATTAATTATCGGTATAGACAGACTATTAGATATGACTAGAACATGTGTCAATGTTGTAGGTAACGCGTTATCAACAATTGTTATCTCTAAATGGGAAAACAAATATGACCATGAAAAAGGTCAAGAATATTTAAAAACATTAAAAAAAGCATAAAAAAAAGATTCGGCTAAGGGGAGCCGAATCTTTTTTTAATTTATTTAAGTGAATCCACAATTTCTTTAATTTCATCTTGTTTTAAATCAACAACAATTTCTCCATCTTTCGTATCTTCTTTTAAAGCATCTTTAGCTTCTTCTGAATGATATAATTTCGCAATTTTCTTGTATGTTTTATTATCTTTGTCTTTCGTATTTGCTGCGATAAAGTTGATATAAGGTTTAGCTGCATTAGCATCTGGATCTTCTAAGAAAATAGGATCTTTTTTAGGATCTAATCCAGCTTTTGAAGCTACACCATTATTGATAACAGCAATATCCACTTCATCTAATGCTCTCGCTGTTTGTTGTGCATCTACTGCTTTAATGTTTAAATTCTTTTTATTTTCAACTATGTCTTTAGGTCCACCACTTAAACCGAAGTTCTTATCTAATTTAATGTAACCTGCTTTTTCTAATAATTTTAACGCTCTTGCTTGGTTTGAAACATCATTTGGAATTACAACTTTAGCACCATTTTTTAAATCTTTAACATCTTTCAATTCTTTAGAGTATATGCCTAATGGCGCAAGCACTGTCGTTCTAATAGGAGTAATATCTGTACCTTTATTTGCTTTCTTAAATTGATCTAAAAATGCGAAATGTTGGAAGGCATTTAAATCAATATCTCCGTCTGATAAAGCTTTATTTGGAACATTGTAGTCTGAAAACTGTTTGATTTCAACTTCAATACCATCTTTTTTAGCTAATTCTTTAACTTTGTCCCAAACTGCTGTGTCATTTGATGCGATACCAATTGTGACTTTCTTATCGTCTTTCTTATCTCCACATGCTGCGAGTAATAATACTAATGCTACTAATAATGTTAAGACTTTCTTCATTTAAATTGCTCCTTTATATTAAAATATTTAACTTCTGCGTACTAATCTAGATAAGACATTACCTAGAGATTGAATAACTTGTACCATAATAACAAGTATAATAACGGTGATAACGATGACGATTGTATCAAATCTTTGATAGCCGTATGCAAGTGCTAAGTCACCTATTCCGCCTCCACCAACTGCCCCGGCCATTGCAGTAGCACCAATTAAACCAATAATTGAAGTCGTTAATGCTAAGATTAATGATCCTAGTGCTTCTGGTAATAAGAAATATCTAATAATTTGAATGGGTGAAGCACCCATTGAATGTGCAGCTTCAATAACACCAGAATTAACTTCTAATAATGAGTTTTCAACTAATCTTGCTATGTAAGGTGCAACATAAACAGTCAGTGGTACAATTGCTGCAGATGTACCTATAGAAGTACCTACAATTAATTTCGTAAAAGGTACGATCGCAATTAATAATATAATGAAAGGTAAAGATCTGAATATATTAATAATTGGATTGAGTAAATAATAAATGATGACATTTTCCCATATACCGTTTTTTCTAGTAATCACTAACAAAATGCCTAATGGAATACCAATTAATGCACCTAATACAAGTGACACAGTTACCATGTATAAAGTTTGATATATAGAATCTAACAATAGTGAAGAATCTAATGATGATCCGAACATTATGCACCAACCTCCTCAAATTCTATATTTAATGAATCTAAATGGGCAAAGCTTCTTCTAATTGCACTGTCGTCACCTTTCAAACGTAACGTTAAGTACCCTACTGGTGTGCCTTGAATATCTGACATTGAAGCAAACAAGATATTAATTTGAACTTGATATTTTGTAATTAAGTCATTGATGATGGATTGTGTCACTTTCTCTCCATCTATATATAATTTAATGTCTGTTGCATGATGATCAGTTGGTATTAATTTTCTTAAATTATCTGATATATCTGTTGTAATAACTGTAGATACAAAATTCTTGGCTGTTGCTGTTTTAGGATGGCTGAAGACATCTAATACCGGTCCAATTTCGATTACTCTACCATTTTCCATCACTGCGACTTTGTTACAAATCTTCTGTATCACACTCATTTCATGTGTAATCAGTAGAATTGTGACTCCAAATTCTTCATTGACATTTTTTAATAATTTCAATATAGAATCTGTCGTTGCCGGGTCAAGTGCACTTGTTGCTTCGTCACATAATAATATTTTAGGATCTGTCACGAGTGCTCGTGCAATAGCCACTCTTTGCTTTTGTTCTCCAGATAGTTCATTAGGATATTGCTTTCCTTTATCCTCTAGACCAACAAACTTTAATAGTTCATCAACTTTGGCTTTAATTTTTTCTTTACTTGTACCTTGCAAAATAAGCGGCATCGCAACATTATTAAATACTGTCTTAGAATTTAATAGATTGAAATGTTGAAATATCATACCGATATTCTTCTTAACACTTTGTAATTCTTTCTTTGAATATTGATTGATGTCATGGCCATTAACAATGACCTCTCCCGTTGTTTTCTCTTCCAAAGCATTAACAAGTCTTATTAACGTACTTTTTCCTGCACCACTATATCCAATTACGCCAAAAATATCTTGTTCTTCGACTTTAAAACTGACATCTTTTAAAGCTTGGATTTTAGAATTCTTTTGCTGGAAAATTTTATTTACATTTTTAAATTCAATCATCTTATTTATCCCTTCCGAATTCTTATTAATATGATAAGAATTATATGGGTGTTTCCATTTATCGTCAATACTTATAATCAAATTTTTCTAAATATTCATTTATCTGGATTGTATTTTTTCTCTTTAATGATTGATTAACATTTTCTTAATGAATTTTTATTAATGTAAGCGCTATCAATAAATTATTGACAATTTTGTGAACAACAAATAAAATGAGAATTAAGATGTATTTTTACATCTATAAATAAGGGGGTTATGAGTATGGCAGAGCATGATTTCAAGCGTTTAGCAGCAGATCCAAAGTTTAAAGAACTTCTGAAAAAAAGAAATAATTTTATATTTCCTATCTCTATATTCTTTATTTTGGCAACACTCCTATTCCCAGTGTTGACTGGTTATACAAACATCTTGAATAATATTGCATTTTGGAATATCTCATGGGCATGGATTTACGCTTTATTATTATTCATTATGGTTTGGACACTTGTCACTTTGTACATGCGAAAAGCAAAATCTTTTGATAAAGATGCTGAGGAACTATTAAAAGCATATAGAGAGGAGCAAAACTTATGAATGTAATCGTCGTCGTTATGTTTTTAATATTTGTCGGGATCACATTGTTTATTACATATTTTGCATCTAAAAGAACACAATCAGCAAATGACTTCTACACTGCTGGTGGTGGCTTAACAGGTTGGCAAAATGGTTTGGCAATTGCAGGTGATTATTTATCAGCCGCTTCATTTTTAGGTATAGCAGGTGCCATCGCATTATGGGGGTTTGATGGTTTCTTCTATAGTATTGGTTATTTAACAGCTTATCTTATTGTGTTATACATCGTAGCTGAGCCGTTAAGAAACCTTGGTAAATATACTTTAGCAGATATGATTGCAGCACGATTTGAATTAAAAAAAGTAAGAGCTATGGCTGCAGTTTCTTCTATTACAATAGTTATATTCTATATGCTTGCACAACTCGTTGGTGCAGGTGCACTTATTCAATTACTATTTGGTATACCTTATACGCTCGCTGTTATTCTAGTTGGTATAATGATGACTATTTACGTATTATTTGGTGGTATGACAGCAACAAGCTGGGTACAAATGGTTAAAGCTGTATTACTTATGATTGGTACTGTAATTATTTCATTTTTAGTGTTATTACATTTTGACTTCAATCTTTCTACGATGTTTGGTGAAATGCATAACATTAAGTCATCTGATTTCAAAGGTGAATTTATTAATCCAGGTTCACAAGGTAAACCACCGTTAGATAACATCTCATTAATTATTGCGTTACTGTTTGGTACAGCTGGGTTACCACACATATTGATGCGATTCTTTACAGTTAAAGATGCTAAAACAGCAAGATCTTCTGTAATGTGGGCAACATGGATTATCGGTATCTTCTACATTTTAACAATCTTCCTTGGATTTGGTGCAGCAGCATTATTAACACGTGAAGAAATTATTGCAGCTAACCCTGCAGGTAATATGGCAGCTCCATTATTAGCAGCAAAATTAGGTGGAGATTTCTTAATGTCATTCGTTTCTGCCGTAGCATTTGCGACGATTTTAGCAGTAGTAGCAGGTTTAGTATTAACAGGCGCGTCTGCATTCGCACATGATATTTACGGGCAAGTTATTAAAAAAGGTAAAATAAGCGAACGTGAACAGATGAAAGCAGCAAAATTAGCTTCATTAACCGTTTCAGTTGTATCCATTATATTAGCCTTATTTGCTCAAAATTTAAACGTAGCATTCTTAGTATCATTAGCATTTTGTGTCGCAGCAAGTGCTAACTTACCTGTCATTGTATTTACGATATTTTGGAAGAGATTTAACACACACGGTGCCATCACAGGAATCGCTGTCGGCTTAATGGTGTCACTTATACTCGTTATTTTAAGTCCAAATGTCATGAATCCAGCAGGAACAGCATTTATAACAATGTCGCCAATATTCCCATTATCAAACCCTGCAATCATATCAGTACCAGCAGGCTTTATTGGTGCATTTTTAGGAACATTCCTAGGTAAATCAGAATCACATGATAAATTCCAAGAAGTCCAAGTTAAATCTGCAACTGGTATATCAACTTCAGATATAACACATTAAAAATTCGATAGTATTGTGGAAGTATTTAGGGACACAATTCTGAGTAATGTCCGTAACGGGCCGTGTTAGGGACACAATTCCAAATAATGTCCTTAATTAGACGATCCTAACTTCCATTTCTCAGAATTCTGGTAATTAGAACAACTTACTAACGTATTAAATGTCAAAAACCGCTTAGACTTCCATCGTGTCTAAGCGGTTTTTCCCTATTTTAATTTTGCTTTTTGTAAGAACTTCACTTTTTTGCTAAGTGATTTTGAAGATTTTTGTTTGAGCATTTTATTTCTTATTTTAATTTTTAAAGTACTTGATGATTGTGCTGCTTTACCGATTTTTCTTGATTTTAAGATGACTTTTTTAGTATGTTTCGTTCTTAATTTATCATATCGTTTTAAGGCTGATTCTATATCTCGATCGTTAATTAAATTCACTAATGTTACGGCATCTTCTATTGCTTGTCCTGCACCTTGTCCCATGTTCGGTGTTGTTGCATGTGCTGCGTCTCCCAACAGAACTACTCTATTTGAAACGAAAGATTTCAATGGTACGAGGTCGTACATATCATGATGTAATATGCCTGTTTCTTCTTGTGCATCTAATACAGTTCTTACTTCATTAGGGAATTGATTGAAGTATGCTTGAAGATGTGGTTTCTCAAATGACTTAAATTGCAAATCATTTTCTTTAGCATTCATTGTACAGAACCAGTATAATTCGTTGTCTTTTAAAGGTACAATGCCAAATCTTCCTTTATGTCCCCAATATTCTAAAGTAACATCTTGTTCGATATTTAACTTCTCGTTTACTACACCTCTGAAACAAGTGTATCCAGCATACTTAGGTGCTGATTTCGGATAAAGTTGTGTTCTTACTTTTGAATGTATACCATCTGCTGCAATTACTAAATCAAATTGTTCTTCTAAACCATTTGTAAAATAAAGCCGTACATCGTCAGCTGTTTGCTTAAATGTTTTGACTTCATGATTTAAATAAATATTATCTGTTGGTACATGTGTTTTTAAGATTTCATGTAACACTTTTCTATGAATCGTAATATTTTTATGTTCATCTTGATTCATCATTAATGAATTTAAAAATTCATCTAAATCAGATCTAATTTCTATTTTTCTTAATGGCTGGCCTTCTTGCTCAATTGCATATGCCATTTTATATTGTTTCAATGCTTTAAGGACATTACTTCCAATACCTAAACCGGCACCATCTTGGTCTAAATTTCCACGTTGTTCATATACATAAACTTCATGTCCCGTTTGAGTTAGTAATCCAGCAGTCGTTAACCCACCGATGCCTGCCCCAATTACAGCAATTTTCATTTTGTTCACTACTTTCTTTGAAATAAAAATTTGATTATAAGCTTTATTTTAACATGAATCCTTACATATCTTTACCCCCAGTTCATATTGAACTAGGGGTAACCTTTATTTGTAATAGTCTTTATGGACTTTTGATTTTTTCAAATTATGGTCATCATAATAACCTTCCATAATTTTACCGATACTTGTTGCCCAATTCACATCTGTTGCATATAGGTGTTGACCTGGATTATAAGGGTTCCATCTCATTTTATATAATGTGTCTTGCCCATTGTTAAGATAATCCTTTTTAATAAATTCAGCGCCTCCATTTATAGCTTTTTCTGGAGAAGTCCAACCTTTTTTACGCGCATAACTACTACCTGTTTCTACAGCATCTTGATCAAATGCCCCGATTCCATAAAAATTATAGAATGTTTTACCGTTGGACATTTTGACACCACTAGCCAATTCAGAATTACCGTTGCCAGTTTCGATAAAAGCATGGCTCATCAAGTATATGACATTGACATCATATTTTTCTTGAGCATCTATAAAAGCTTTTTCTTTACCTTTTAATATGCCTTTATCTTTTAAAATTTCTTTAACTTGTTTTTCTGATACATCTACTTTTTTAGATATATCTATGAATTGAAAGTCTGTCTGACTTTTGTCGATATCCATAAATTTATCGATATCTTTTTTATCAGCATACACGAATTTATTGTCCTTTTGTGTAACAGCTGGTGCATCACTTTGCGTTTGAATTTCAAGCGCTTCTTCATAAGTATGCGTTTGATGATTTTTAAAAAAAGGAGACTCAAAAATAAATAATAAAACAATAAAAATAATAATAATTGTGAGCCCTAAAATTAAAGAAAACCTTTCTCTCAAAAAGTTAATAATATTCACACCTCTTCTATTTGTATAAGCATTGTTACTGTTTTAACTTATCTTATATTTTCTTAAATTTCAACGAAATGTTTTCAAAAAATAAGAGCGAGACAGAAATCTGTCTCACTCTTCTCTACTCATACCTTTTAAAAAGTTCAATAATAGCGTTACACTTTGATTAATTTCTGGATCTTTAAGTGCACCTAATAAATCTGTTACAGAAGTCTTCTTATAAGGATTAGCCCTATTTGCTACTTTCATACCGTTATTAATTCTTCTCACGAAAGTCGATGTTTCTTCTATATCTAGCTCTCCTAATAAAAATAGAACTTGTCCAAGATTTCCTAAAATACCTTCATATTGTTCTTTATTTAGTTCATTGACGATATTTTTCGTAATGATTTTACGTTGCACAATGGCTGCGTGAAAAGCATCCAACGCTTCCGCTTCTTCCAGTGCATCGAGTATATCAATCCCTTTTTCAATGGCAATTTTTCGATCTGATAATCGTGATTTAATGTCATTCATATTTTCTTCAATTATATATTCTCTACTTTTATGAATTTTCTTAATCACTTTAACTCTTTCACCCATTATAAATCGCCACCTTTACTAGGGAATGTATAACTTGATTTCGCCCACTTATCTTGTACTCTCACACTAATCTGAGGCTGTCTATTACCAAAACGTGAATTATGTTTAGGTATAGGTGATTGCCCTTTTTTAGTGACAACTTCTAACTTCGCATAATTATCTTTATATGCTGGTGTATTTGTATCTTTATCAACATCACTATCTGTTACAAAGTTAGGTGCACCTTCATTCTGATCATTTAATGGAATATAAATATTATTACCTGCTACTCTGTCTGTTACTTGCACATTCACTTCTACTGTACCTACTTTAGAAGTTATTTTAACTCTCGCACCATTTTCGATACCGTGTTCTTCAGCGAGTTCTTTAGAAATTTCACAGAAGTTTCTAGGTAATTTATATTTTAAACCAGGTACTTGATAAGTCATATTACCTTCATGGAAATGTTCTAACACTCGACCATTGTTAACGTGTAATGACATTTCTTTTGTCTTTTTAGATTCAACATTAAATGACAATGGATAAAGTCTAGCTTTGCCATCAGGGAAATTAAATCTTTCTGTATATAATAATGGTGTATCAGTGCCATCATCATTCATTGGCCATTGTAAACTATCAAATCCTTCTAGACGATCATACGTAATTCCTTTAACTAAAGGCATGAGTGATTGTGCTTCATACCATATTTCACTAGGATGTTGATAATCCCAATCTGCGCCTAGTGACTGTGCAATTAATTGAATGATTTCCCAGTCTGGTTTAGAATCTCCAAGCGTGTCTAATGCTTTATTGATTCTTTGAACACGTCTTTCAGTGTTTGTAAATGTACCATCTTTTTCTAATGAAGGAGATGCTGGTAAGACAACATCTGCAAATTCGGCTGTTTTTGATAAAAATAAATCTTGAACGACTAAGAAATCAATTTTCTCAAATGCTGATCTGACATAATTGATATTAGCGTCTACAACACCTGTATCTTCACCTTTAATATAAAGTGAGTGTAATGTCCCTTCATGTATACTATCTATCATTTGATGGTTGTCCAAACCTCTTTCTGAATCGAGCGAAACTTGCCAAGCTTGTTCAAATTTATGTCTCACTTCATCATCAGAGACATCTTGATATCCTGGGAATGTGTTAGGCATACTGCCCATATCACTACATCCTTGAACATTGTTGTGGCCTCTTAAAGGATAAGCACCTGTGCCAGGTCTCATATAATTCCCTGTTACTAATAATAAGTTAGAAATAGCTGTACTTGTATCACTACCGATACGATGTTGCGTTACACCCATTGCCCAACAGATGGATAGAGATTCAGTTTCTGCAACTTGTTTGGCAATATGTTTAAGTTCTGTTTGACTAATGCCCGTGAGACTTTCTGCATACTCTAACGTAAATGTATTAAGACTTTCATAATAACTATCAAAATCATTAACCCATTTATTGATAAAAGCCTCATCGTGCCAATTTTGGTCGATAATATATTTTGTAACAGCTGATAGCCAAACTAAATCTGTACCAGGATTTGGTTGATAAAATTTATCTGCACGTTCAGCCATCTCATGTTTTCTAATATCAAATACATATAATTTTTGTCCTAATAATTTATGTGCACGTTTAATTCTACTCGCAATAACTGGATGTGCTTCAGCTGTGTTTGTACCGATAGTAATGACCATTTTAGCTTTTTCTAAATCTTCAATTGAACCGGAATCGCCACCGTAACCTACTGTTCTAAACAATCCTTGAGTAGCGGGTGATTGACAATATCTAGAACAATTATCGACATTATGCGTTCCGATAACTTGTCTCGCTAATTTCTGCATTAAATATGATTCTTCATTTGTACATTTAGAAGATGAAATAAACGCTAATGCGTCTTTACCATATTGATTTTTAATTTGAGAAAATCGAGTACTGATCACTCTTAAAGCTTCATCCCATTCAACTTCTTGGAAATAGCCTTCTTTTCTAACTAAAGGTTTCGTTAATCTATCTTCAGAATTCACATAGTCCCATGCAAATTTCCCTTTAACACACGTAGAAATATGATTTGCTGGAGAATCTTCATGCGGTAACACTCTTAATATTTCTCTATCTTTTGTCCAAACATCAAATGAACAACCTACTCCACAGTATGTACATACTGTCTTCGTCTTCTTAATAACATCTTCTCGCATCGCCGCTTCTGAATCAGAAATCGCAAACAGTGGTCCATATCCAGTTTCAGCTTTTTTAGTGAGTTCAATCATCGAACGTAATAAGCCAGGTTCTTGATCAGTCATATACCCTGCGTTACCTAGCATGTTATTTTCCATCAAAGCATTACAAGGACATACTGTTACACATTGTCCACAGTTCACACAGCTTGATTCATCAATCGCACGATCATTGTCCCAAATAACTCTAGGTTGTTTTCTTTCCCAATCAATTGTCAATGTTTCGTTCACTTGTACATCTTGACATACTTCTACACATCTACCACATAGAATACATTGATCCGGATCATATCTGTAAAATGCCCCAAAATCTTTTTCATAACCTTTAGATTGAAATGGATTAGATTGATGTTCTAAACCAAATTCACCCATTGCATTATGAATTTCGCAATTGCCATTATTATAATCACAAACTGTACAATATAATTCATGATGTTCAAGCACTCTGTCCAATGCTTGTTTCTGAGCTGATTTCACGGATTCAAGTTGTGTATTCACAACCATGCCATTCTCAATCATCGTACTACATGCACGTTGAAGTTGCCCATTAACTTCGACGACACATGAGTCACACGTTTCAATTGGTCCTAAAGATTCGTTGTAGCATATAGACGGAACGAAGGTTAACTTTTCAGCTTTAATAAAGTCCAATAGCCTCATGCCCTCTTCTACAAGAAAATCTTTACCATCAATTGTTATAACCTGATGTTCTTGCATATTGATTACCCCCTCTATGAAATTATGCCCAAAAAAGCCAAATATAATCATTTTTAAATGAAAAGGCTTACTTTTGATTATAATTTTGTAATTTTACAATTACAAATAATTGTTATGTTTACTATATCGACAAATTTTCAGAAATTTCAAAAATATTATTGATACAATGTAAAATTTTTGCTAATCTATGAATATTCTTAGTTTGAAAGAAGGTTTTACAATGGTTACATTTATTTCTAGTATTATTATTTTAATTTTGGGGTATATCTTTTACGGTAAATACGTTGAACGCGTATTCGAGATACATCCGGATAAACAAACACCAGCGTATAGTAAACAAGATAATATGGATTTTGTACCTATGCCTGCTTGGAAAGGATGGATGATTCAGCTGCTTAACATAGCTGGATTGGGTCCGATATTTGGTGCAGTAGCTGGTGCTTTATATGGACCTGTAGCATTTATCTGGATTGTTGTAGGGTGTATCGTTGCTGGAGGTGTACATGATTACTTCTCAGGCATGCTAAGTTTGAGACATGGTGGTGCACAGTTCCCTATGCTTGTACAACATTATTTAGGTAAGATTATTAGAGTGTTCACAGATGTTGTGTCTGTCGTCTTGATGGTGCTTGTTGCAGCTGCATTTGTTGCTGGGCCAGCTCAATTATTATCAAGCAAGACACCTATTTCATTCTTCGTAGCATTAGTTATCATTTTTACATACTTTATACTAGCAGCTATTCTTCCTATCAATAAAATCATTGGACGTATTTATCCAATATTCGGTGTTATCTTAATCGTTATGGCCGTTAGTGTAGCCGTTGCTTTAATATTCAGTGGTAAACATATTCCTGAAATTACAATTCATAATATGCATCCTAAAGAACTACCTGTTTGGCCATTACTTATGGTGACAATATCTTGCGGTGCAATTTCAGGTTTCCATTGTACGCAAAGTCCAATCATTTCAAGAACAGTTAAAAATGAATCAGAAGGTAGAAAAGTTTTTTATGGCGCAATGATCTCAGAAGGTATTATTGCATTAATTTGGGCAGCAGCTGGTATGACATTCTTCGGTGGTACTGAAGGATTAGCAGCAAAATTACAATCAATCGGTCCAGCAGGTGTCGTTGACCAAATCTCAATGGAATTATTAGGACCATTCGGTAGCATCCTTGCACTACTTGGTGTCATCATCCTACCTATTACAACTGGTGATACTGCACTTAGAAGTTCAAGAATGATTATAGAAGATTTCATGAGAGATAAAGTAAAAATTAAACCAAAAGTATTAATGATTGCAGCAAGCTTTGCTGTAGGATTACCTGCTTTCTTACTATCAACAATTGATTATTCATTCTTATGGAGATATGTTGGATTCTCAAATCAAATCGTCGCAACCGTTATGTTGTGGGTTAGTGTAAGTTACTTATTAAGATATGGCAAGAAACATTTAGTAGCAGGAATACCAGCATTATTCATGACAGCTGCAATTAGTGTATATGTATTATATGCACCTGAAGGATTATCATTACCATATCAAACATCTGTAATTGGTGGTTCAATCGTATTTCTAATTGTCGCTTCACTATATGTACGTGCAATTATTAAACATGCAGACCCAAGCAGAATCCCAACACCTACAAGAGATTTATATACATCATAAAAATGGAGACTTCCGATATTACATCGGAAGTCTTTTTTATGAGTATGTTGTGTGTTATGTGAAGATAGCGGGGTTCTTAGTTACAATTCTGTAGGATTTTGTAATTAACAGACCCACTACATACATATCAATCTCGAAATACTCATTACTTCTATACTTTCTAAACCTTCTATTATTGTTAAAGATTACAAATAATCATATATTTTTTATTCTCACAATCTATCTATAATATCCAAACAGTTGTACTATTGTATTACATTATATTTTAAAAAGGAGAGATTATTCATGTCTATAGACATAAAATCATTAGAAGATAAGTATCCTATTATTTCTAATATTAAAAATGGAGAAGAAGTATTTTGGAAAAATCCTGACTATTTAGTGACTACTGATTTACCATTTTCAATGGATGATGTATTAGATGCTGAACAACGATTAGCTCGTTTTGCACCGTATATTGAAGAAGTCTTTCCTGAAACGAAACTAAACAATGGAAAAATTGAATCTCAAATTTTCACATTAGATCATTTTAAAAATGCACGATTCAGTCATTTAAAGGGACGTTTATTACTTAAAGGTGACCATGCTTTACCTATTTCTGGTTCTATTAAAGCACGTGGTGGCATTTATGAAGTGCTAAAGTTTGCTGAAGAAACGGCAATGAAAGAAACTGATTTTACGATTAATAGTGATTATCGCCTACTTGCTACTGAACAATATCAATCTATTTTCTCTAAATACAGAATTGCTGTTGGTTCTACTGGTAATTTAGGATTAAGCATCGGTATTATGAGTGCCAAATTAGGTTTCAAAGTAACGGTTCATATGTCTCAAGATGCTAAAGCATGGAAAAAGGACCTTCTCCGTTCTAAAGGAGTCGAAGTCGTAGAGCATGTTCAAGATTACGGTTATGCTGTAAAAGAAGGTCGTAAAGCTGCAGCAGATGATCCTTATTGCCACTTTATTGATGATGAAGCATCTAAAGATTTATTTTTAGGATATGCTGTTAGCGCGTTAAGACTTAAACAACAATTGAAAGACTTAAATATTCATGTAGATAAAGCGCATCCGTTATACGTCTATTTACCATGTGGCGTAGGCGGTGGTCCTGGTGGTGTCGCATTTGGATTAAAACTCATTTATGGTGATCATGTACATCCTATCTTTATCGAACCTACTGAAGCTCCTTGTATGACTTTAGGCATGATTACACAGCTACATGATCAAATTTCCGTTCAAGATATAGGTTTATCAGGAAAAACAATTGCAGATGGTTTAGCAGTCAGTCGTCCTTCGAAATTAGTCGGCAACATTATGACTTCATTATTGTTTGGTTCATGTACAGTAAATGACCATCAACTTTATCTTTATTTAAAAACATTAAAAGATCATGAAAATATCTTTATAGAACCTTCTGCTACTTCAGGTTTCCAAGGTTTAAAATATATTCATGACTTAAATTATGATTCCGAAAATGCCACGCACCTCGTTTGGTCAACAGGCGGTAACATGGTACCAGAAAATGAACAAAAGATTTATTACCAAGAATCTGTAGATATAGAAAAAAGGGGTTATGAAGATTGATTTTATTAATTATTCTAGGCATTTTAGCAGGGTTATGTGTACCACTACAAACATCTATTAATACGAAACTTGGTAGTTACACAAAATCACCTATACTTGCATCATTTTATTCATTCTTGATAGGAACAATTGTGTTAATCATTGTGAATACTATTATGAATCCACAAAAATTAACACCATCATTTATAATGAATCAAGACTTTTCTTACGTTTGGTTTACAGGTGGTTTATTAGGCGTCGTCTTTTTAACAGGAAATTTATTATTACTTCCAAGAATTGGCGCAGCATTAACAGTCGTGATGACAGTTTCTGGTCAAATTATAATGGGACTGATCATCGACCAATTTGGATTATTTGATGCTGACATTCATACAATTAATATCGGAAGAATTTCTGGCGTAATTCTGATGTTACTGGGTATATTATTAATGAATTATAAAAAGAAATCATCACGTGTCATTACAACACAATCTAATCATACAAATTATTGGATGATTCTCGGTATTATGACAGGTTGTCTTCCCCCAATACAAACAGCTATTAATAGTGCACTTAGATATGAAGTAGATTCATTTTATTTTTCAGCACTTATATCATTCGCTGTTGGGACAATCGCATTATTTATGCTTTCACTTATTCTTGTTCGTAGAATTCGTTTTAGCTTCCATCAACCTGAACAAGGTACGATTAAACCGATTTACTTTATTGGTGGTGCATTAGGTGTTGTATTTGTTACGACGAACATATTACTTATGCCTGAACTCGGTGCAGCACTTACATTAATGGTCGTTATATTTGGACAAATGTTAATGGGACTTTTAATTGATCATTTTGGTTTATTTAATACACCAAAATTTAAAATTACAACGAGACGATTAATTGGTGCGATATTAGTCTTTGTCGGCATTGTCATTCTTAAATTATTCTAATTTAATACTAAGGAGGTCGTTGTGATGGATCTTTCACTTAAATCAGGCGATGGTATGTTAAATATTAGAGTTGGCGCAATCATCAAAGATAAGCATGGTTATTGTTTTCACTATGATAAAAAACATGATTATTATGCATTAATTGGTGGGAGAGTTAAATATTTCGAAAGCTCAGATTCTGCTATTAAACGTGAAATCAAAGAAGAACTCAATATAGAATGTGATGATATTTACTTTTTAACAACTGTTCAAAACTTCTTTGAATATGAAAGTACGTCTTATCACGAAATATTATTTATTTACCATGTTACAATTAATGAATCTTTAGAAGACTTGACCATTCCATTCGATCAAAAAATTAAATATGTATCATTAAAAGTCTCAGAAATTCCTGAAATTAAACTTCTACCTCAAAAAGCAAAAGAAATCATATTGAGAAGAGTAGATGTTCAGCCACTATTTATAGACAGGGATTTACCTAAATAATATTTATTTCTATTAAGAACGCGAAAAAGCGCGTTCTTTTTTTATTATTTATAGTTCTTATAATCAATTAATCTGTCCAATTCTCATTTTAAATAAAATTTATTCTATTAACAATTTGTGTACAAACCGTAAAATTTAGTCAAAAAGCCCTATATAATGTTTAGTTTTTACACTTTTAGGTTATTATATCTAAATATATAACAAAGTAGTACCGTAATTCTTTCTGTATTATTTATTCTTTTACTTGTCACTTTGCTTACTTTAAATTATAATTAGTATGAAATTAGAATTATTATAATTAAGAAATCTTGAGGAGGATTATGATATGAGTAATAAATCAAAACTTACAGGACTTTTTGGTGCACCAGTATCAGATCGTGAAAATTCATTAACTGCTGGTAAACGCGGACCACTTGCTATGCAAGATATTTATTTCTTAGAACAAATGGCACATTTCGACAGAGAAGTGATTCCAGAGCGTCGTATGCATGCTAAAGGTTCTGGTGCGTTCGGTACTTTTACTGTTACACATGATATAACACAATATACAAATGCTAAAATATTCTCTGAAATTGGTAAACAAACTGAAATGTTTGCACGTTTCTCTACAGTTGCTGGTGAACGTGGTGCTGCAGAAGCTGAACGTGACATTCGTGGTTTCGCACTTAAATTCTATACTGAAGAAGGTAACTGGGACTTAGTTGGTAACAACACACCTGTATTCTTCTTCCGTGATCCTAAATTATTTGCAAGTTTAAACCATGTTGTTAAACGTGACCCTAAAACAAACATGCATAACCCACAATCAAACTGGGACTTCTGGACATTATTACCTGAAGCTTTACACCAAGTTACAATTTTAATGACAGACAGAGGTATTCCAAAAGGATTCCGTAACATGCACGGTTTCGGTTCACACACTTACTCAATGTACAACGATGCAGGTGAACGTGTATGGGTTAAATTCCACTTCAGAACTCAACAAGGTATCGAAAATTACACAGCAGAAGAAGCTGAACAAGTAATTGCTAAAGACCGCGAATCAAGTCAAAGAGACTTATTCAACGCGATTGAAGAAGGCAATTTCCCTAAATGGAAAATGTACATTCAAGTTATGACTGAAGAACAAGCAAGAAATCATAAAGATAACCCATTCGACTTAACTAAAGTTTGGTTTAAAGACGAATACCCATTAATTCCAGTTGGTGAATTCGAATTAAATCGTAACCCAGAGAACTATTTCCAAGATGTTGAACAAGCTGCATTTGCACCAACAAACATCATCCCTGGTATAGACTTCTCTCCAGATAAAATGTTACAAGGTCGTTTATTCTCTTACGGAGATGCACAACGTTACCGCTTAGGTGTTAACCACTGGCAAATCCCAGTAAACTCACCAAAAGCTGCAACAAATGTTTGCCCATTCTCAAGAGATGGACAAATGAGAGTAGATGGTAACCTTGGTGGCGGCATTAACTACTATCCAAATAGTTATGAAGCTCATCAATCACAACCAGAATACAAAAAACCAGGTTTAGAACTTGAAGGTGAATTATACGAACACGACTTCCGTGAAGATGACGATAATTACTATGAACAACCAGGTAAATTATTCCGTCTACAATCACCAGAACAACAACAACGTATTTTCCAAAATACAGCTAACGAAATGCAAGGCACTACTGACGAAGTAAAACACCGTCACATCCGTAACTGTTACAAAGCAGATCCAGACTATGGTAAAGGTGTAGCAGACGCATTAGGCATTGATATCAACTCAGTTGATTTAGAAGGATAATATATAAATAGCGTATAGGACAACAAATGTCCTATACGCTATTTTTTTTATATAGTGTCTGAGACATCTCAGTGTCTCAGACAACATTATTATGAAGTTTAGTAATTGAGTATCGCTAACTTCCATTATTCTGAATTGTGGTAGTTAGAAGGCTGTAACTTCCATTATTTCGAATTCTGTTAATTAGAGGGTACTCAGTAAGGGACATTTCTCGGAATTCTGTCCCTTCATATCCTCCACTTATTATAATTGACTTACTTTTTTAGCTTTAATCATGTGTAAGAAATAGAATGCGACTAATCCTAATAAAGCTACGATAGACATTGCTAGATATAATCCTGAATATCCAATCGAATGTGTGAAGTTACCTAATACATATGGTCCGAATCCTAATCCGAAGTCTAAACCGATGAAATATGTTGATGTTGCTAATCCCATCGCTTCTACTGGCGATACTTTAACGACTAATGCTTGGAATATAGATTGTAAGTTACCAAATCCTAATCCTATAAATGCACCTGCGATTAATAAGATCGCACCATTGCTTGCAATACTAATTAGGAATAAACCAAGAATTAAACATATAAATGCTGGTATTGTAACGATATTCTCACCGCGTTGGTCCATAATTCTACCTGTAAATGGTCTTGTAATTAAGACTGCTACTGCATATACAACAAAGAAGAAACTTGCTGCATCTACTAAATGATTTTCTTGTGCGAAGAATTGAATAAATGACAATACTGATGAGTATGCAATACTAACAATCACAACTACGATTGCAATTGGTAAGGCATGTACTGAGAAGAAATCAGTAATTTTAAATCCTTTTTTCTCTTCTGTTTTGACACTCGCCATAACAGGTGTTTCAACTTTCATGAATAGTGACATAACAAATGCTACAACAATAAGTATCGTACAAATTGTAAATAGTCCAGACATTGGAATGTGTTGATATAGTAATAAGCCTATAAATGGTCCGATTGCTGTACCGAGTACCATACTTAAACTATACATACTAATACCTTCACTACGACGTTGTGCTGGTGTGATAAATGCTGCGATTGTTCCTGTAGATGTACTTGCTACCCCACTTGCAACACCATTTAGAATACGTACGATTAATAACAATGCGAATGATGATGCCGTCACGAGATATAAACCGTTTGTGATAACTAGTAAAATCCCACCGATGACTAATACTTTCTTACTACCTACTATGTTGATATATTTACCTGTTAAAAATCTACCTACTAATGATCCAACTATGAATAAACCTGATGCTAGACCAGCCATACTGTCTGAAACGCCAAATGTTTCCTTACTATAACCACCTACTGTTACTAATAGTAAGTACATTGATAAAAATATAAAAAAGCTAATAACAAAATTAAATATAAAATCTTTTGTCCAAATCGGTTTCTTAATTTGGTCGTCCATTACTCTGTTTCCTCCTCTATTAAATAAGTTCTCAAATTCTCTAAAATCTCTTGTGCCTTATTAAGTTCTGCTTCATCGACACCAACTGCTTGCAGACATTTTTCTTGAAATACACCAATTCTATGATGAATTTCATCGAATTGATTTTGACCTTGCTCAGTTAATGTAAGGAATTTTTCTCTTTTATCTTCTTTACTATTAACTGCTTGAATCAATTCCCGTTCGATTAATTTTTTTATAATTTTACGAGCTGTAGGTTTTTCAATAAAAGAACGCTTAGAAACTTGAACAAGTGTGGTTGGTTGATTATATGCGATATCATGTAACACTTTGTACTGCGCAGCATATAAATCAAAAGGTTCCAATATTTCATTAATATGATGAATATATGGTCGATACAAATTTGTGTAGGAATATAAAAAGTTCTTCATTGTTTTCACCTTTTCTCATAAAAATATAGTTAGCTTTGCTAACTAATACTCAATCATTCTACGCCCATTGTCATGTTATGTCAACACCCATTTACGCTTCTAACAACAATTTTTCAAAATTTCTATTATAATTAAATTAAACAAATATAAGGAGGAACATGATATGTTAAATGATTTCTATGAAAGATTATCTAAGAAAGAAAATAAAATGATTGAAATCAGAAGATACTTACATGAGCATCCTGAGTTATCTTTTGAAGAAAAAGAGACAGCCCAGTATATTGCTGACTTTTATAAAGATAAGGATGTCACATTACAAACACATATCGGAGGAGAAGGCATTTATGGTATTAAAGTAACCATTGATTCTGGTAAACCAGGTAAGACGTTAGCGTTACGCGCTGATTTCGATGCTTTACCTATAAAAGAAGATACCGGCCTACCTTTCAGTTCTAAGAATGAAGGTGTCATGCATGCTTGTGGTCATGACGCGCATACTGCATATATGATGGTGCTTGCTGAAACTTTAATTGAAGTGAAAGATCAACTTAAAGGTAAGATTGTCATCATTCACCAACCTGCAGAAGAAAAGCCACCTGGTGGTTCACAATACTTAATTAAAGATGGCATTCTTGATGGCGTTGATAATGTCATCGGCGTCCATGTTATGAGCGCACTTGAAAGTGATCACGTTTATTATAGAGAAGGCAATGTTCAATCAGGTCGAAATATCTTTAAATTAAAAATAACAGGACGTGGTGGTCATGGTTCTTCACCACATTTAGCAAATGACCCAATTGTTGCAGCAAGTAGCTTTGTTATGTCTGTACAAACAATCGTTTCAAGAAGATTGAATCCATTTGATATGGGCGTTATTTCTATCGGTTCATTTGATGGTAAAGGACAGTTTAATATCATTAAAAATGAAGTCACACTTGAAGGTGACGTAAGAGGTATGAACGAAGAAACACTACAACTGATTGAATCAGAAGTTAAGCGACTTTCTAAAGGTTTAGAATCTATGTATGGTGTTCAATGTGAACTCGAATATACGAGAGATTATCCGGTTCTATATAATGATCCTGAATTAACGAAACAAGTTGCTAAAGCAATTGAAGCGGCTAATATTCCTGAAGTTAAAAGTGTTGAACGTTGCGAACCACAACCACCATCAGAAGATTTTGCTTACTATGCAAAAGAATTACCTTGTACCTTCTTCTATGTAGGCGCAAGTCCTAAAGATAAAGAAACATTCCCTCATCATCATCCTAAATTTGATATTGATGAAGGTTCTCTACTTATTGCAGCTAAATCAGTCGCTGCTGTTACGTTCGATTATTTAGGTGTTCAATAATCTAATTACTTAACAGATGTTAAGTATTATCACACCAAGTGTAAATTTACCTGACTCATATTTCTTTTTTCTTATTTTATATTTTATACTTTTAAAAAAATAAGGAGTTGAGGGAAGATGAGTCAGACAGATACACTTTTATTATTCGGATGTACGTTGTTAGTTTGGTTAATGACACCTGGTTTAGCATTATTTTACGGAGGATTAGTTCAATCTAAAAATGTTTTAAATACTTCGATGCACAGTATTTCAGCAATTGTTGTTGTAACATTCACATGGGTATTAATAGGATTTTCTATTAGTTTTGGTGGTAACAATTTATGGATAGGTGATTTCTCACACGCATTATTAAACGGTGTTGGATTCACACCTAATGGTAATTTTAGTGAAACCATTCCATTCGCATTATTTATGCTTTTCCAATTAACATTTTGTACCATTGCCGTTTCAATTTTAACTGGTTCAGTAGCTGAAAGAATGAAATTCGGACCATTTTTAATCTTTATGAGTTTATGGGTCGTTTTAGTTTATAGCCCAGTAGCACACTGGGTATGGGGTGGCGGCTGGATTCACAAACTTGGTGCAATTGATTTTGCTGGTGGTACAGTAGTCCATATTTCATCTGGTGTTTCTGGACTCGTACTTGCCCTACTACTCGGTTCTAGAAAACCTAGCAATAAAAAACCACCACATAATTTAGTCATTACTTTAATCGGTGGTATTCTCGTATGGTTCGGTTGGTTTGGCTTTAATACAGGATCAGCACTCACTTTCGATTCAGTTGCCATGCTCGCATTTGTTAATACAATACTAGCATCATGTGCAGGAATTGCCGGTTGGTCTATCTTTGAATATATTCAAAAGAAAAAAGTTACGTTAATCGGAACATTATCAGGAATGTTAGCAGGACTCGTAACGATTACACCAGCAGCAGGTTTTGTCGGTTACGGAAGTGCAATGATTCTAGGAATATTAGGTGGATTCGTTTGTTACTATGTTATCACGCACCTTAAAGTATTACTTAACTATGACGATGCATTAGATGCATTCGGTTTACACGGATTTGGAGGCGTCGTTGGTGCAATAGGAACAGGTCTATTCCAAAATTCTAGCGTCAACTCAACAATAGCAGACGGTGTATTCTTTGGTGGTGGCATCATGCCAGTAGTCGTACAAATCGTTGCCGTCGTCGTAACAATCGCATTTAGTGGCATCATGACATACATCATCGCTAAAATCATTAGCATCTTTACAACATTAAGAACAGACGAAAAAGCAGAACTAGAAGGCTTAGATGCCGTATTCCATGGCGAAACTGCATATGGATACGAACTCAAACAAGAAAAAGCATAAAAATATAAATATAAAAAACAAGCATATCACTTAACTGAACCATTCAGTCGTAACGTGATATGCTTGTTTTTGTTTAAAATATTAATATTTTAGCTTACTCCGCTTCTTTCTTCTTACGTGGATAACCTATTACAATAGACACGATACCGCATATGCCTAATAAATATGGATAAAATGAATAAGGTAATAGTGATACTGTTGATATTCCTGCGACGCTTGTTGCTGCTAATACTTGTGCGCCATATGGAATAATTCCTTGTACTGTACTTGCAAATATATCTAATATACTTGCTGATTTTCTGCGATCAATTTGATAATCATCTGCTATTTCTTTTGCGAGTGGTCCTGCTGTAATGATTGAAATTGTGTTGTTAGCTGTTGCTAAATTTGTCACGCTTACTAAACTGGCAATTCCAAATTCTGCGCCGCGTTTAGATTTCAAGCGTTTCGTTACGGTATTGAGCAACCATTTGATTCCGCCATGATATTCTATGAGACCAATCATTCCGCCGATTAATAATGCGATCATAGAAATATCTTGCATGCCGATAAGTCCATCTGAGATTGCTTTTAAATTTTCTGCTAGCGTAAATGATCCGTCTAATAATCCTATTAAGCTTGCTACGATGACACCAAGCACTAATACCATCAATACGTTCATTCCACATAACGCACTAATTAATACAAATAAGTATGGAATGACTTTAATGACACTATAGCCACCTTGACTGGCATCTGTCATACCTGCATCTTTTGTAACAAACCATAGAATAAGCACAGTTAAGATAGCACCTGGTAATACAATTAAGAAATTCATCTTAAATTTATCGCTCATTTTCGTTTGTTGTGTTCTAACTGCTGCGATGGTTGTATCTGAAATCATTGATAAATTATCACCGAACATTGCACCACCTACGACAGTTGCTGTTGTTAAAGCAAGTGAGATATCTGTCGCTTCTGAAATACCTACGCCTACTGGTGCTAATGCTGCAACTGTTCCCATTGATGTACCCATAGCTACTGAAATAAATGCACCAACTATGAATAAACCTGCTAATAAAAACTGTCCGGGAATTAAAGATAATCCTAAATTTACAGTTGAACTTACAGCCCCCATACTTTTAGCTGTTTGACTAAATGCACCTGCCATTAAAAAGACAAATACCATTAATAAAATGTTAGGATGAGCTGCGCCTTTTGTAAATATATCTAATTTCTTAGCTAAAGGCGTCTTTGGATACATGGCACATGCAAAGACTGCTGCGATCAGAATCGCTACATTTAAAGGTAAGTAATTAAAATCTTTCATGATTAATCCAGTACCTATAAACAGCGTTACAAATACGATTAACGGTAATAAAGCTATAAATGATCCTTTATGATTAATTTGATTCATTATTTTCTCCTCTTATATATCTTGAATACTTTAAAAGGGTACAGTACATATTGTTTCTCGTCAAATATTAATTTTTAATTTTACCATTTGATGATTAAATCATCAAAATCAGGTAATATAACTATCATAAGATTAAAGCAAATGTTAAGGGGTTCAATTATGATTATTAGTAATACAATTAATGATTTTTTTAATAACTTTCATTTAAATGAACAGTCGAGGCTTTCATATTTTACAAAGTATCATACAGAGTTTCAGCATGCAGGATATGATGAACATTTACTATGTCAAAATATCCATCCAACGCTTCTAAAATTAGAACAAGACCTTCCCTTAATTTTAAAAATAAACACGAAATTGGTTCATATTATCTTTGATGTAAGGCTGAAATTTCTAAAGCAATATCAAACATATTTAAGGCCAGATATTTATTTTCTTGTTGGGACATATAAAGAAGATGCTTCAATTCAATTAGAAGATAACACACATTTATATTTATTTATAGAATCTCTATGTCATAAATATGATTTATTATACGATGTGATAGCCTACTATTTTGCGAAGTTATACATATATGAAATCATTAAAGATTACTACCCAGAAAAGGTTACGACGACTATTTTGAACAATAAACATGTCATATTAGAAGAAGCGATTGTCTTACATATCTTAACAACACTCAATTATACATATCCTTATAAAGAAAGACATGACTTTAAAACCATTCAGCAATTAGCTTCTAAACTTGAATCTGAATTAACGACAGAGACCATCCTTCAAGTCATTCAAAAATAAAAAAATACTTTCATATCCTATTCATTTAAAAGAATTGGTTATGAAAGTATTTTTGTTTATAAAGTTTTCATTAAATCTCTAATTAATATTGTGATGTTGTGTTTTTTAGACTGTTCACTTATGAAAAGTGCAATTTCTAATTGTTTCTTATCTGTATCATTTAGAATGCCCATCTCTAATCGTGATTGCACAATATTATAAACTAATTCGCTATATAACATATATCTATTCGATTTAATCGTAATATCTAATGCAGATTGAGCATAAGCTAAACATCTGTCATAAGCTTTTTCATTCGAGTAAATATTAGATAATGTATATAACAATTTGATTTGATAATTATCGTCTACATTATAACGTTTAGCAATTTCTAAACCTTGTTCTAGTGATGACTTTGCTTTTTCATTTTCATTCTGTCTATAGTAGTAAATTGCGCGCGTATTACAGATAGAAACTTGTAGTTTCTCATACATATTATGATCCATTAAACGATAAGCTTCTTCTATTAGTTGTAGAGATTGTTCAACATCATCATGCTTATAAAAAGTAATAATCGATCTTACCCACTTCGAAGCAGCAATTTCATCTGTTGAACTATTTGATAAATAATTGCCATCTATAATAGGTATTAGCGCATCATAATCACGCTCTTCTAACAATCTTTCTATTACTTTTAACTTCTGTTCTAATTGTGTATCTAACTCATCGCCAATGTATAAATAGTCCATACTACAATTTAATCTTCTTGAAATATTAAATAGTAGTTGAGATCCCGGTTGTAATTCATTCTTTTCTATTTTTGAAATTTGACTTTGAGTCGCAATACCTTGCGCTAAATTCTGTTGAGATAGCTTTAAATCTATTCTCCTTTGTTTGACACGTTCTCCTAATTTCATATATAACGCTCCCCGTATTCAGTTATCGAATTAACATGTTTGAATAACCCACGCTATGCATATCATCTGGTATCGGTGTTGCTGTGCATATTTGTCCCGTCAAATATACACGACCTCGATTCATAAGCATTTTACGATGTATCATATGTTTCGGATTCTGCATGTTAATGTCCTCCTCTTTATTTTAAGTCTCAATGTGTGAAAATACAATTATTTTATCCAGTTACGCCTACAGAATTCCAAGCATTGACCACTTGTTGTACTTCTGTTGAATTTGCACCATATAAATCAGATGCTGCTTGTTTTAATGCAAATTTAGCATCTAAGAATGAAGAGTTTGAACTTAAGTATTGTGTTAAGGCTCTATAATAGATGTCTTCTGATTTTTCTTTTCCAATTTTAGTAATTGTTAAATAAGCTGCTTTATTCGGTATACCACTATTAATATGCACGCCACCATAGTCACCTTGTTCAGTATTTGGCAAGTTCTGATAATTATTCATATGTGCAGGTTGATTATATTGTTCTGGATTAGAAAGACTTCTTAATCCATCACCTGGTTTACCTGGTGTGTATGCATCTTCTCCCATTAACCAATCTTCTGGGTCAACGAAGTAACCAAACACATCTGACATTGATTCATTTAAAGCACCTGGTTGATTCTCATATACGAGGTTTGCACTATGTTCTGTCACAGCATGTGTTAATTCATGTGCAACAACATCATCTGCAGCTGATAATGATGTAAATGTTTTGCCATCACCATCTCCATACACCATATATTGGCCATTCCAAAAGGCATTATTATAATTTCTATCAAAATGAACAATAGAATTAATTTCTGCACCGTTTCCATCATAACTATCTCTATTGTGTGTGTTTAAATAGTAGTCATATGTTTTAGCAGCATTAAAATGCGCATCCACTCCTGCAGCTTGATTTTTACTATTAAAGTTTGTATCCGTATCTGTCATGAGTGAAAAGCTAGACGTACCATTCTTTGCATCATAAGTATGGATTGTTCCAGAATGTGTTTCATCTTGTAAACCATAACCATTGCTTATTTTTGTTAAATTGAGTGGCTTCTTAGTATCCCCATTAACACCTACACCACTTCCAGCAATATGTTCAATTTTATTTTTCTTACTTACAACTTCACCAGTCTCAGCATCAATTTTAATTTCCCAACGTGCTGGTTTAGGATCTAAATAAATAATTTCAACATTATAGACTAATTTTTTCTTTTCTGCATTGATCACTAATTCATCTTTATTAACGACTTTTTGTCCTTTAATATTTTTCACTTCATTTTGACTTACGCCGATACTTTCAAAAGCTTTATTAACCGCTTCATCTTTAGATAAGCTTTGTTTATTTGTATATGTAACTTTTTCTGTATTGACATCCCCATTGACGAGTTCTAATTCTTGATTATCATTGGTATGTATCTTGACTTCTTTATCTTCGACAACGTAGTTATCTACTTTAGGTTTTAAAGTATAATGCGTATATCCTAAGTTATCTTTAAATTCATTTGCTACTTCAAATTGTTTGTAACTTTTCTTAATATTTGGATTGCCTGGTAACTGACTCAAAATCTCTTGCGCTTCAGCTTTTGTGTTTATTTCTTGTTTAGGAATTGATTTTAATTCCTTTTGATCTAAAGGACTACTTTCTTTCGCACTAGCCACATTTGATAATCCTAAAGTCAAAGCCATAACTGAAGTAAAACCTACTGATAAAATTTTTTTCGATCGATACATTTAATCCACCCCTATATATTTTTAGAATAAGTACAATTTAATTATATATAACTTGAAGTATAAAGTCATTATAAAAAGTGTAATTTTATATTACATTTATATTACATATAGAATATCGACATATATTAATTTGATTTGCTACATTTTGATTTCACGACATACTTACACTAAAATATATATAAAGAAAGCTTTAAAGGAGGATGCTGATGTTTACAATTATTAAAAATGGTGATGTATATTCACCGAACTATAAGGGTCAGCAATCGATACTTATTCAAGGGCGATCTATTATTAAAATCGGAGATATAGATATTGAATTAATAAAGCAACTGGATCCAAACTTAAAGATCATCGATGCCACAGGCTATACAGTTATGCCGGGGATTATAGACCCACATATTCATTTGCTAGGAGGTGGCGGTGAAGCGAGTTATGTGACACGAACGCCAGAAGTTCAATTAACAAATTTAATATCAAGTGGTATTACAAGCGTAGTTGGCTTAATAGGTACAGATGGTATTTCTAGAACGCTAACGAGTTTATATGCAAAGGCTCAAGCATTAGAAGCTGAAGGTGTCTCTACATATATGTACACAGGTAATTATCACTTACCCGTTACTACAATTACAAACTCCATCAAAGAAGATTTGTTTTTAATAGATAAAGTGATTGGCACTGGTGAAATAGCCATAAATGATTTCAGATCATCTATTCCAACAACTGAAGAACTCGCAAGAATTGTAGCTGATACAACAGTAGGCGGAATGCTAAGTGGAAAAGCTGGTGTCACACATTTTCATATAGGTACAGGTAAACATAAACTGAAACAAATTCATGACCTAATCGATCATTATGATGTTAAACCGAACAAACTTTATTTGACACATTTTGATAAAGGGATAGATTTGTTAGAAGAAGGTATTTCATTAAGTCATAAAGGTGTGTATGTTGACTTAACAGCAAGTACAAATACAGTAGAATACATCAATTATTACCGAGAACATGGAGGAGACATCTCAAAATTAACCGTTTCTTCAGATGGACATGGCAGTTTACCTAAATTCGATAAACACAATCAACTTGTGGGTTATGACGTTGCAAAATGCAGCACGCTAACAGACCAATTATTTAATTTATTGGTACAAGACTCGAACTGGGAAGAAGTAATTGCTTTATTTACTTCTAATGTCGCAAACGTATTAACACTACATCATAAAGGTCATATCGAAGAACACTATGATGCAGATATATTAATAGTTGATCCGAAAAAGAAACAAATAAAAGACGTATTTGCAAAAGGACAACATATGCTTTCAGATTATCAAATGATTAGAAAAGGTATGTTTGAATAAGATACAAAACAAGCAGGGACAATATTGTCCCTGCTTGTTTACACTTCATACTTAAATTCCATCTATAAATTCTACGGAATCAAGCTCTATTTGCTCACCGTCTTCTTTACGTTTTTTAATATGGAATTCTCCCCATTTACATAAGTGCTCTAGTAATTCATTTAATGTACTACCATATTCTGATATCTCGTATTCAACTTTTGGTGGTACTTGTTGATATACAATTCGATTAATAATGCCATCTTTTTCTAATTCTCTTAATTGTTGCGTTAACATTTTTTGTGTAATATGCGGAATAGCTTTTTTAAGTTCAGATGTTCGCATTGTCCCATGCTTTAAATGACACAGTATCACTGGCTTCCATTTACCGCCAATGACATCTATTGTTGCTTCTACACCAATATTATATTCCGTAACTTCCATCATGATTCCTCCCTAAGGCACTTTTTAGTACCTATATGACTTTAAAGTGCGTACTTTCTATTTGTCTTATTACGTTTTAAAATATCACATATCTTATAACAAAGGAAGGAATTTAAAAATTGAAAAACAAATTTTCGAATCAACTCGCACTTATATCACTTGCTATCTCAGCTTTTGCTATTGGTTCTACGGAATTTATTAGCGTAGGATTACTCCCATTAATTAAAGATGCCTTTGATGTGACAATCCCATTAGCAGGACTTACTGTATCTTTATATGCTATTGGTGTTACAGTTGGCGCACCTATCTTAACGCCTTTAACAAACAATATGAAAAGAAAGACTGTTTTGATAGTCATTATGGTTGTGTTTATTATTGCTAATGTATTTGCAGGACTTGCAACATCATTCAGTTTATTACTCGCTATGAGAGTGCTTAGCGCTTTCTCACATGGTGTATTCATGTCTATTGCAACAACCATTGCAGCTGACTTAGTCCCTGCGCATAAACGTTCAAGTGCCATCGCCATGATGTTTACAGGTTTAACAGTTGCAACGATTACAGGTGTCCCATTTGGAACTTGGGTCGGTCAAAACTTCGGTTACGAAATGTCATTCTACACGATTGCTTTAATAGGACTTATTAGTTTAATCGCAAATATATCATTCGTTCCAAAAAATTTAACAGAATATGAGCAAGCACCTATTATTAAACAACTTGCTGTCTTTAAAAACAAACCGCTTATGTCTATTTATTTAATTACAGCTCTTGGCTATGGTGGTACATTTGTTGTTTACACTTATATGACTGAAATTTTAACGAATATATTAGGTTATGACTCAAATAGTATTGTCATTATTTTAATATTGTATGGTGTGATGGTTGCGATTGGTAATACATTAGGTGGAAAATTAACGAACCATGCGCCAACGAAATCATTAACGATTATTTTTCTATTACAAGCATTAACGTTATTGCTTGTTGGATTTACGATACATTTTCATGTCGTTGGTTTAATCAGTATTTTATTAATGGGACTATTCGCTTTTATGAATGTTCCCGGGTTACAACTCATTGTAGTACTTTTTGCTGAACGTAATAGTAAAGAAACTGTCAATTTCGCTTCAAGTTTAAATATATCTGCATTTAACATAGGTATTACACTTGGATCTGTTATCGGTGGATTTATATTAAATCATTTAACATTATCCAGCACACCTTATTTCGCATTTATCATGGTGCTTGTAGCAAGTATTTTAATGTTTGTCGTCAACAAGCATGAAACAACTGAACCTTTACAAACAACTTAGTAATAATAAAAAAGCGAGAAATGTATGAGATATCAACTGGTAACTCATGCTTTTCTCGCTTTTTAAATACTTCATATTTCTTCATTCTTTAATATTTTTCGAGCGTTTTCTTTAAATCGTGTGACAGTCTCAATACCTTTCGTACGTTCTAAAAATTCATATGCTTCTTTAATATGAAAGTTTCTATTGGATGTATTATGGGCATCACTTCCAAGAATATGAATCGCATCTTGTTCTAATAAATAATCAGCTACTCTTTTAGCATCTTCGCCATATTTATTCACTAAAGAGCCTGCTGTAACTTGACATAATGCGCCTCTATCAATTAAATCAAATAAAATTTGTGAATCATCTTGAATAGGAATGATACGTTCTGGATGAGCTAATATTGGACGGTATCCGGCATTAAATAACTTTTCAAATGTTTGTTCAGCAAATTCTGGTATCGAGAAAAATGGAAACTCAATTAACACATATCTTGACCCTTCAGTAATAGGTAACAATTCACCTGACTCTAAACCTTCAAGTTCCTCACCAAACATATGAATTTCTTGGCTAGGATAAACTTTAATATCAATATGATGATCATTTAATAGAGATTGTACTTCTTCAGTTCTACTTTTTACGATATCGGCATTATTTCTAAATCGATGTTTTATATAATGAGGTGTTGCAACTATATCTGTTATACCAATTTTCTCAGCTTCCCTTGCAAGTTCAAGCATACTTTCCTCATCTAATGGACCATCATCTAATCCATATAATAAATGATTATGAATATCTATCATGTGCACCTCTCCTTTTATCACATAACTAAAATCATACAACTTTATTCCCTTATTACTTATATTGTAACAAATAACCGTTTGTAACCAGTATTAAAATGACTGATTTTTGTAAATAAGCAGAAAAGTTGTTTTTAAAACTATTTTATATGAACATAAAAATATCGACATATAAGGAGTGGAAAAACATGGAATTAGCAAAAGCATTAGAAAGAAGACGCTCTGTTAAATCTTATGAGCCATACGATTTAGATAGAGAAACAATTTATAATTTATTAGATCAAGCTGCATTATCACCTTCAGCTTGGAACTTACAACAATGGAAAGTAATTGTTGTTGATACAGACGAAGCAAAAGAAAAATTATATAACGCAGCTAATAAACAAATTAAAATAAAAGAATCTAGCGCGACATTTATCATTTTAGGTGACTTAAATGCTCATGAAACAATTGGTGATATCGCAGATGACTGGATAGACCATAAACATATACCAGCTGATAAGAAATCAGGATTAATACAAAGTGTCCACCAATTCTTTGAAAGTGATACAAACAGAAGAGACGAAGCAATACGTGGCGCTTCATTATTTGCGATGAGTTTAATGTTAGTCAGTGAAGACGCAGGACTCGCAACTTGCCCAATGATAGGCTTTGACAAACAAGCAGTAATTGATTCATTTAATATTGAAGATAACTTAGTACCAGCAATGCTTATCTCAATTGGTAAAGGTGAAATGAATAATGATAGAGCTTCACGCATACCAGCATCAGCATTTGCGAAATTCGAATAACGAATGTTCTAAATTTGTAAAAAACTCACCTCATTCATGCATAAAAAAGTATTATAATGAAAGTAACAAAGTGAGGTGTTTAAGATGAACAAACGTTATCAAAAGGTTCTAGTACTTTACTTAATTTCAACGTTCGTGCCATATGCATTATTCAGTAGAAAAAATGATAGCACATTAACTAAAACTTGGTTACCAAGTTCATTAGTAGGATACGGTATCTTTGCATATGGACTCAAAGTTTTAACAAAAATGAAAAAAGCAGCTTAACCATAAGCTGCTTTCCGATTATGAGCAACCTGAACTTATGTAAGTTCAGGTTGTTTTTTTGTTTGGGGGTGGATGGTGGGAAAGATGTGAGTTTATTAGGCTTTGTCAAATTAAGTGTGTAAGTTATTCAAGATACTTAATAACTCTATCTTTAATTTGATCATGTAAAAGAAGCTGGTTCATAACCAT